>JASLES010000363.1 GCA_030151005.1 Silvimonas sp. | reverse complement strand
TCGGGCACCTTGCACTTCAAACTGGCTGAGTTCCACCTGAATTGTCTTCAGTTCCTCCGGCGTAAGAGCAAGCTCCACCGCCCCCAGATTTTCTTCAAGCCGATGTAGCTTTGTCGTTCCCGGAATCGGCACAATCCACGGTTTCTGCGCCAGTAGCCACGCCAAGGCAACCTGAGCCGGAGTCGCCCCTTTGGCTGCGGCAACAGATTTAACGACCTCAACCAGCGCCATGTTTGCCTTGCGTGCCTCTGGTGAAAACCGGGGAACGTGATTACGGAAATCAGTGGGGTCGAACTGGGTGTTCTCGTCGATTTTCCCGGTCAGAAACCCGGCCCCTAGCGGGCTGAATGGCACAAAGCCAATCTGCAATTCGTCTAGTACGGGCAACAAATCAGCCTCCGGGCCGCGCCAGAACATGGAGTACTCACTCTGCACGGCGGTGACCGGCTGGACCGCATGGGCGCGGCGGATGGTTTGCACGCTGGCTTCCGAAAGACCGAAGTGCCGCACCTTGCCTTCTGCAATCAAATCCTTGATGGCACCGGCGACGTCTTCGATGGGCACATTCGGGTCGACACGGTGCTGATAGAACAGGTCAAGATAATCCGTGCGCAGCCGTTTGAGCGCTGCATGCGCGACGGCCCTGATATGTTCAGGCCGGCTATTGGTCGCGCCGGAGCGGCGCTCACCAGTTTCAAGGTCAATATCGAAGCCGAATTTGGTGGCAATCACCACTTTGTCGCGGATGGGCTGCAGCGCCTCACCCACCAGATTTTCATTGGCGAACGGGCCATAGGCCTCGGCGGTATCAAAGTGGGTGATACCGAGGTCGTGTGCCGTGCGGATGAGGCGAATCATCTCCTGCTTGTCTGCGGCTGGCCCGTAGGTCACGCTCATGCTCATGCAACCCAGACCGAGCGCCGACACTTCGAGACCGCTGTTACCCAGTTTGCGTTTATTCATGATGAATCTCCTTGGTCATGTATTCATTGGCATCTTGAATGCCGGGATTACGTGTCTGGCTAACCGCACTTACTCGCCGGGCGGGAAGTCGGTCGAAGCTGCAAGTTCGGTCTGGGTTTCAAAGTCAGCCAGCCGCTTGCGCAGCGTATTGATGGTGCTGTCCAGTGCCTGCGAACCAAGCACCATGCGCAACGGGGCAGGATTGGTGTCCACGCTCTCGATAATGCGTGCCGCCATGCGGGCTGGGTCTCCAGCAGCCAGGCCGTTGGCCGGGTCCAGCATGCGCAGGAAGGCATGCGCTGGTGTGTCGTCGTAAATCGACATGAGTTTTGCGACCTGCGCGCTGCCATAACGGAATTCGGTACGGGCGCCACCAGGCTCGACAATGGTCATGCCGATACCAAAGCCGGCAACCTCCTGGGCGACCGATTCCACAAAGCCTTCAATACCCCATTTAGTGGCGTGGTAGAGGGAGTTGCCGGCAAAGGCAACCTGCCCGCCGTAAGAGGAGAGCTGGATGATGCGGCCACCGCCCTGGCCGCGCAGATGTGGAATGACTGCCCGGATAAGCTGGATGGACCCGACCAGATTGGTGGCAATCATCAAGTCAATTTGTGCGTCCGACAGCTCTTCCGCAGCGCCAAACAAACCGTAGCCAGCATTGCTGATGACCACGTCAATGCGCTTGAAACGGTCGAAGCTGTGCTCGACCAGTCTACCTATGGCATCTGTATTGGTGACGTCGAGTAACTCGGCGTGGAAAGTCTCCGGATATTGCTGGAGCAAATCGGCTACCTTGGCCAGGTCACGGACCGTACCGATAACCTGGTCACCCCTTGCCAGCAATTGTTCTGTGAGCTGACGGCCGAACCCGCTACTGATGCCGGTAATGAGCCATGTACGTTGGTTCATGAGAACTCTCCTTGTTGATTCTGGTTAACTGCGTGCAGGTTGTGCGGCAAATGCCGGGTGCAGACGCGGCAGCAACGAGACCGCCAGGCAGCCTAGACCGCATACGCCAACTATCCAGCCCATGGGCCAAGGCGTGCCGTCGGCAAACCAGCCAAGCATCGCGGCTGTTAGGACGCCGCTGCCGTAGTGCATGGCACCCACCAGGGAAGAAGCTGCACCGGCCTGACGTGGGAAGAACGACAGGGCGCTGGCGACGGAATTGGCGACGATGAAGCCGCTGGGTGCCATGAAGAAAAAGATGGGAATCGCCAGCCCGGCAACACCACCGAAGCCCGTCCGCGCATTGACGATGAGTGCGATGCCAGCCGCCGCCACTATGACGGCACCGATGCGAAACAGCCGTTCGCTGCCCAGACGGGGTATCAGCCGGGTATTCAGAAAATTCACCGCCATCAATCCAGCGATGTTCACGCTGAACAGCAAACCGAATGCGGTGGTCGAGACGTGGTAGTAATCGACGTAGGCGAACGGTGTGCCGGCGATAAAGGCATAGCAGCCCCCGTAGTAAAAGCCGCCGGCCAGTGCATAGGTCAGCAAGCGCGGGTCTCGGATGAGGCCGAGGTAATCCGCAAATGTGCTGCTCAAGGGCGCGTGGTTGCGCTTTATGGGCGGCAGGGTTTCCGGCAACAGCTTCAGCGCGAGCAACGCCAGAATCCCGCACGCGGCCAAAACGCCGAAAATGGCGCGCCAGGACGCAATCCTGAGAATCTGTCCGCCCAGTAACGGTCCGGCCAAAGGCGCGACTGCCATCATCAGAATCAGTATCGACAGCATCTGCGCTGCACGTTCACGGGCATAGAGGTCTCGCACCATTGCCCGTGCCAGCACGGGGCCAGCACATGCACCCAGTGCCTGCACCACGCGCCACAACAGCAACTGACCGATATCTGCCGACAGTGCGCAGCCGATGGAGCCCGCAGCGAACAACACCAGCCCGGCCATGATGGGCAGACGGCGGCCAATCCGGTCGCTCACTGGTCCCCAGAGCAGTTGCCCGGCGCTAAAGCCAATCAGGAACGTGGAGATGGTGAGCTCCACACGACCAATGTCGGCATGCAGGTCTGTCACCAGCGTTGGTAACGCGGGGAGGTACATGTCGGTGGCGATGGAGGAAAAGGACATCAGTGCGCTGAGAATAATCAGCATGCGCAAACCATGGTCCTGGCTGGTCTGAGTATTTGGCGTGGTCATAACCGGCTTACCCCCAGACTTTGGCCACCCGCGTGGGGTTGGGGTTGCGTAAACGGGATGCCTGGCGCAGATACAGCGTCAGTTCGGCATCGGTATGTTCAAGGAAATATCGGGTGGTGTTACGAGCCAGTTGGCCGTTGGCACCCAGAATCAAAACCCGCGTCATTGTTTTCTCCAGAGATGTTTGTTGGCGGTTACGTTGACCGCGTGAAGGTGTCGTGGCGATAGCCATCAGCCCTTCATTTCACTGGGGAAAAGTGTATGGCGAGGTGTTATGCTGAACAATCTGCCTTCCTTTGCATCAGCTAGTGAGTAATTTTCATCAATGCTTAAAACCGGTGTCTCAGAACTTGCCGCCTTCATGGCTATTGCCGAGCAGCACAGCTTTCGCGCAGCGGCACGCTCGCTGGACGTGTCACCGTCCGCCCTCAGTCATGCCATGCGGGTGCTGGAAGAGCGCCTCGGCGCGCGGTTACTGAATCGCACAACCCGGTCAGTCGCGCTGACCGAGGCTGGGGAAAAGCTGTTGAACCGGATACGGCCGGCACTGACTGATATTGATGAAGCCTTGCAGGAAGTCACCAACACGCGGGAACGGCCGTCGGGCTCGCTACGTATCAACTGTGCAGAATCGGCTGCCATGCCGCTGATGCAGCACGTGCTGCCAGACTTTCTGCAGCGGTACCCGGACATTCATATCGAATTCGTGGTGGACTCTCGCATGCTGGACATCGTCGCGGCAGGCTATGACGCGGGTGTCCGTATCCAGGAGGCGGTGCCCAAAGACATGATTGCAGTGAAGTTTGGGCTGGATATTCGTTTTGTTGCAGTGGCATCTCCGGCATACCTGGCGGCGCACGGCACGCCACAAGTGCCACTGGATTTACTGAAGCATCGCTGCGTCCGGTTTCGCTTCGAGAGCGGAGTTCTCTATAAATGGGACCTGCAATTCCGCGGTCGGCCGGCGAATCTGGATGTGAACGGCCCCATCACCGTCGGCAGTATGCGCCTTGCCATTGAAGCGGCGCTTCGCGGGATTGGCATTGCATGGGTCAATGAAATGCAGGTCAGTGAATACCTGGAAAAAGGGGAGCTGGCCTCGGTATTGCCAGCGTGGAGCCCCTCGTTTCCGGGGCTATGCCTCTACTATCCAGCCAATCGACATCCGCCCACGGCGTTGCGGCTTTTTGCTCAGGCGGTGCGTGATTGGTCTAAGTCGGCAGGTGAGGCCATTCCAT
>JASLES010000220.1 GCA_030151005.1 Silvimonas sp. | reverse complement strand
TGTGTTTCCGGAAGTTGCGACTGGCGATGCAATTCACCTGAAATATCGCGTTACCGATAAAGAACCCATGTTTCCGGGACAGTTTTCGGTGCGGCAGGATTTTTCGCGTTACTCCGCCTACGACGAGGTGAATATCTCGCTCGATGCACCCGCCAGTCTCTGGTTGCAATATGAAGCGCGGCAAATGAAGGTGTTATCAAAATCAGAGCATGACGGTCGGCTTAACGTGGTGTGGGAGTACAAAAACCCACAACCCGAACGCTACCAGAGCACTGGCTTTGCGCCCGTGTATGACGAATCCCGTTCGCCGGGATATGCCATTTCCACCTTCCACAATTATCAAGACATTGCCAAGGCTTATGCTGACCGCGCTTTACCCAAGGCGCAGCCCACCGAACGGGTCAAACAATTGGCGGAGAGCATTACCCAAGGCATTAGCTCGCCACAGGCGCAAACCAAAGCGTTGTATGACTGGGTAGCCCGCAAAGTGGATTACGCAGGTAATTGTATTGGTATTGGCGCGGTGGTCCCGCACGATACGGATTTCATTATTGAAAACCGCATTGGTGATTGCAAAGACCACGCCACACTCTTGCAAGCATTGCTGGCCGCCCGTGGTATCAAGGCCACGCAGGCGCTGGTGAACGCGGGTGGCGAATATACGCTACCGAAAATCCCGGTGGTGTCGGCGGTAAATCATGTCATCAACTATTTGCCCGATACCGGCCAGTTTGTAGATTCCACCGCCAGCGATACACCATTTAACCGGGTACCCACGGCCATTGCCGGCAAACCTGTATTGCTGGTGGAAAACTATCGGGACAATGTGCGAATTCCTGCCGTGCCTTTTGGCCAGGAAAAGCAACAGATGAAGACCCAGGTCCAGATTGCGGCAAATGGTGACCTCGCCGTGCAAACCCAGGTGCAAGTGGATGGCCTGGCTGCAGCAGAGCTGCGCTCGGTCATGCGTGATCGCAGCAAAACAGATCTGCAGGAAATGATGAAACGGCATGTGGCGGATATGGGCTTTGCCGGGACCGGCACCTTTGAGCAAGATGATCCGGCACAGGTCACCGACACCTATCACTACCAGGCCACCATGGATATGAAAAAGGTAATCGCGCCGGGGGCAGGGGCCTTTGCCATCACGCCGTGGTTCTCCAGCAATATGGGTGTGGCTACGACGATTGCCGGTCTGGCACCGCAAGTGCGGGATAAACCCGTGGTGGCCGATTCCGGGCAGTTTTACTGCGGCAACATGTTCAGTGTGGAAGAGTACGAATACCGCTTTCCGGATTCGATGAAGGTTTTGTCGGTGCCGGATGATCTGAAAGTAGAGGATGGTGTATTGAGTTATGAGGCCAGCTACAAGCTGGAAGGTACGCACCTGCATGTAAAACGGGTGCTGCAGGATCGCAGTCCCAGCCCGATTTGCGATCAAAAGATCGCCGCCAATTACGCCTCGTTTTACGACAAAGTAATCAACAACGTGCGTGCTCAGGTGCTGTACAAATAGCATCCCGGGCAAGCCATTGCCGTGAAAAAAAAGGGGACCAGACGGTCCCCTTTTTTTTGATACTACGCAGATATGGGCTTATACCGTTGCTGATTTCACCGCAGAAAACTCCCCGATGACCCGGACGACCTGCTTGGAACTATCACTGATGCGGGTAATGGCGTCGCCCGCTTTGCGCGCCAGATCCACGCCATCGTTGGCTTGGGTGACACACGCGCCCATGCTTTCGATTGCGGTGCGGGTGCCTTCCTGGATTTTGCCGGTCATGCCGGCGATCTCTGTGGTGGATTCGCCAGTGCGTTCAGCAAGTTTGCGCACTTCATCGGCCACCACCGCAAACCCCCTGCCTTGTTCGCCAGCGCGGGCCGCTTCAATGGCGGCGTTGAGTGCCAACAAGTTGGTCTGATCGGCAATTTCCTTGATGGTATTGACGATACTGCTGATTTGCGACGATTTTGAGCCCAGTTCTTCAATCAGTTTTGAGGCAGATTGCACGGTGCTGGCAATGTCGTGCATTTCTTGAGCGGCGCGGTGAATGACCTGTTTACCTTCTTCAGAGACCACGTCTGTTTCTTCAGAAATGGCATAGGCGCGGCGCGCATTCTGCGCATCGGCCTCCTGCTGCACCATACGGTCTGTGATGTCGTTGGCAAACTTGATGACTTTGTAGGGCTGATTGTCGCTGTTAAAAATGGGGTTGTAGGTGGCTTCCATCCACAGCGCAGAGCCATTGCGTGAGACACGTTTGAACTGGCCAGACATGAATTGGCCCCGGTTGAGCGCGCGCCAGAAATCGGCATAAGCCACACTATCGCGGTATTCCGGCTCACAAAAAATGCGGTGATGTTTGCCCTTGATTTCGTCCAGCCGATAGCCCGAGGTTTTCAGGAAGTTTTCATTGGCGGTGAGAATGATGCCATCCATATTGAATTCAATTACTGCCATAGAGCGGTCTAGCGCTTCAAGCATATTGTGCTGCGCCAGGCTGTCTTCGATCTGGCAGGTAATGTCGTGGGCAAATTTAATCACCTTGATCACCCGGCGATGTTCATCAAAGATCGGGTTATAGGTGGCTTCCAGCCAGAGCCGCTGGCCGTTTTTGCCCAGGCGTTTGTAATTGCCGCTAAAGTATTCGCCCTGCGCCAGGCGTCGCCAGAAATCTGCATATTCCGGTGAGTTGGCATATTGGGTGTCGCACAGCATGCGGTGGTGTTTGCCGACCAATTCATCGCGGCGATAACCCGTGGTGCGGGTAAAGTTTTCGTTGGCATCCAGAATGGTGCCGTCAGGGGCAAATTCAATGACGGCCGTAGAGCGGTCCAGCGCGCTTTTCCATGCTTCTTCTTGCAGGAGTTTTTGTTCCAGTGTTTTGAGTCTGCTTTTTAACTGACTATTAAACATGATCTGCATTTTCCTTGCTTTATTGGTTTTGCTTTTGCATAGCGAAAATCCACGCGGTGGGCGTGGTCTGCAATAAAAGTACGGTTGCGTTTATTGCGCACGTGAAGGTGCTGCCATTCTGGAATCAGTGGCAATTAAAAATACTAGGTGGGATTCTGGCAGAAAGACAACTTAAGCAAACTTTAATATACGAAAGTGTATGTTTTTTGATGAACGGACAAAATCCACCCGTCAGCGGTCATAACGGGGTGTCTGGGCGATTTGTGTCGGCGGTGTTTCAACCATGTTGCGCTTAATACATTGGGCCGGTATTCCGGCAAGATTTTTTATCTGCCAATCGGGATGCTGATGTTTTTTTAAGCAATTTTGGCGTTATTGGAAGCTGAATTGATTTAGCAGGTTTTTTTAGCGTGGCGCAGGATCATTTTGGCAAAATGGTGGGCTTCTTTTTAAGAATAAATCGCTTGATCTGGTGACATCAGCCAGAAAAAACGCCGCGAGCAGGGCGGCGTTTTTCTCCTGAGATACCCCTTGGATCAGTTGCGCACGCCCAGGCGATAAGTCGTGACTTGCCGATAGATTTTGCCTGGCCGCAAGATCACCAGCTCCGCCTCTTCTGAGTTGATCTGGTTAGGAAAGCGCTGTGCCTCCAGACACAAGCCGTCGCGTGCTTGCCAGGCGCGGCGTCCCTTCATGCCGTCCAGAAAATTGCCGGTATACAGTTGCAGGCCACGTTCGGTGGTGGCGGTCACCAGTTCACGACCGCTGGCCGGGTCGTACAGGGTGGCGACGTCACGCAATGTGCCAGGTTCGCCGTTCAAGACATAACAATGGTCAAACCCGCTGGCCAGCGCCAGTTGCGAATCCGGCCAGTCCAGCCGTGAGCCCACAGGGGCGGCCGCCCGGAAATCAAATGCGGAACCCGCAACCGGTACCGTTGCGATCGGGATCGATTCGTCATCAATGGCCAGATAATCATCGGCATTGATGGATAGCAGATGGTCGCGTACGTCTGAATCGCCGCCAGACAAATTGAAATAGGCGTGGCTGGTTAGATTGAGCGGGGTAGGGGCGTCGGTAGCGGCGGCGTAGGCGATGGTCAGCGTGCCGGTGTCATCCAGCCGGTAGTCAACTTCTACCCGCAAATTGCCGGGAAAACCGCCTGCACCATCGGGCGAAATCAAAGACAGGCGCAGTGAGTCCAGCGATACATGGGCCTGCCAGCGCTGGTTGTGAAAACCGGCAAAGCCGCCATGCAGATGATTGGCGCCTTCATTGGCATCCGGGCTGAATTCCTGGCCGTCGATATTGAAACGGGCACCCTTGATCCGGTTGGCCCAGCGTCCGGCCACACTGCCAAAAAAACCGCTACCTTCCAGGTAACCGGCCGCATCCGGATAACCCAGCAATACATCGGCCATGCGGCCAGCCCGGTCCGGGGCATACCAGGACACTAGCGATGCGCCAATGTCGGTGACCACCACGCGCATGTCGTGAGAATTGCGCAGGGTAAACAGGCTCGCGCCGTTATCCCAGGGCGTGGTCTGGATAGGCAAAATGGACATTCAATCTCCGGGATCAAGCGTAAAGCGATATTTCTGTTTTGATTGGCAGGCCGGACGTTTGCCGGCCCTTTTTCTTGTGTCGTGACTTATTGCGTGACGGTCGGCGGCACGCCGCGTGCGTCTTTGCTGCGGTCATAGAATTCACGTGGTGTACAACCCAGTTCACGCTTGAACACCGCATGCAGATATTGCAGCGAGGTAAAGCCGCAGCGCACGGCAATGTCACTGGTAGAGAGCTCGCCTTGCAGCAGCATCTCGCGCGCTTTCTCCAGCTTGAACAGGAGGATTTCCTGGTGCACGGTATAACCGAGTTCGCGGCGGAAATAGCTTTCCAGCGAGGAGCGTGACACGCCCACGTAATCGGCTACCTGTTCGGTCTTGATGCCCTGGCAGGCGTACTGGCGAATGTAATGCCGTGCCCGCATCACGTACGGGCTGGAGAGCGGTTGGTACTGGCTGGAGGCCAGCACATTGATCCCCATTGGCGGCACGAGGATGCGCGTATTGCCCAGCCGTGCGCCGTTCAGCATCTGATGCAGCATGTGCGCTGCGGTGCGGCCCATTTCTTCACAACCCTGCGCGACTGAACTTAACGGAATACGGTTGAGATTGCGGGTCAGCGGATCGTTATCGATGCCGATGATGGCGACTTCTTCCGGCACGGCAATGCCCGCCGTCAGACAAGCCTGCAACAAGTGACGGGCGCGCGCGTCGGTCACGGCAATGATGCCCACCGGCTTGGGCAGCGCGTTCAACCAGCTGACAAGGCGCTCGCTGGCGCTGTTCCAGCCATCCGGAGATGTTGCCAGACCCCGGTTGATAGGCGCATCGGCGCCGGCCAGCTTGATAAACGCTTTCTCTCGCTCTTGCGCCCAGCGGTTTACCGGGGATTCCGGCAGGCTGTACATGGCAAAGCGTTCCAGCCCCACGTCAATCAAGTGATCGTGCGCCAGCCGGACCAGCTTGAAATTATCGGTAGCCACATAGGGCACGCCGCTGGGGTAATCCGCTTCATCCTGATAAGAACTACCCACGGCCACCACGGGCAACGGGCTGCGGCTCAGGATCTCCGCCACGGCCGGGTCATCAAAGTCGGCAATGATGCCGTCGCCTTGCCAGTGTTCCAGCCCATTGAGGCGACAGCGGAAGTCTTCTTCCAGAAACAGATCCCAGGCCACGCGGGTAGAGCGCAGGTACTCGCCAATACCGGTGATGACTTCGCGGTCATAAATCTTGTTGGCGTTGAACAGAAGGGCAATTCGGTGCGGCACTTTGCCGCTACGGTCTGCCTGGCTGGGATGGCTCATTCATGTGTCCTTGGATGGTTGCGCCAAGATGGTGCAAGCAAGGGTCCGGAAACGGTTTCGAGGTATGAGATGGATTGTAAATTGCGCCGCTTCGGGGCGCACCCCCTTGCCAAAAAACGGCAATGTCGCTGGCCGATTTCGTAATTGTGGCAAGGCGACTACAAGTCCTACGATTTGCCTCGTTCAGTGGTTTTCCAACCCGTTTTCTGTTTTCCGTGGAGTTACGCATATGGCTGAAGTCTTTGCCAACGTCGGCAAGGTCCGTTTTGAAGGTCCGCAATCCGACAACCTGTTTGCTTTCCGGCACTACAACCCGGACGAGGTCGTGCTGGGCAAAACCATGGCAGAGCACCTGCGTCTGGCCGTGTGTTACTGGCATACCTTCTGCTGGCCGGGCTCAGACGTGTTTGGCCCGGGCGTGTTCGAGCGTCCCTGGTTTGGCAGCGGTGACGCCATCAGCGTTGCCAAGGGTAAGGCCGATGCCGCGTTCGAGTTTTTCTCCAAACTCTCTGTACCGTTCTACACCTTTCATGATTGCGATGTGGTTTCGGAAGGCCACTCCATTGGCGAATACGTAGAAAACTTCGCCCGGATGACGGATTACCTGGAACAGAAACAGGCCGAAACCGGCGTGAAACTGTTGTGGGGTACCGCCAACGTCTTCAGCAACCCGCGTTATGCCGCTGGCGCTGCCACCAACCCGAATCCGGAAGTCTTTGCCTACGCGGCTACCCAAGTGTTCAACGCCATGGGTGCGACCCATCGTCTGGGTGGTGCCAACTATGTGCTGTGGGGCGGCCGTGAAGGGTATGAAACCCTCTTGAACACCGATCTGAAGCGTGAACGCGCCCAACTGGGCCGCTTTATGCAAATGGTGGTGGAACACAAGCACAAGCTGGGTTTCAAGGGCACGATCCTGATCGAACCCAAGCCGCAAGAGCCGACCAAGCACCAGTACGACTACGATAGCGCTACGGTGTATGGCTTCCTGAAGGACTTTGGTCTGGAAAAGGAAATCAAGGTCAACATCGAAGCCAACCACGCTACGCTGGCCGGTCACTCGTTCCAGCATGAAATTGCCACGGCGGTTTCGCTGGGCATCATGGGCTCGATCGATGCCAACCGTGGTGATCCGCAAAACGGTTGGGATACCGACCAGTTCCCCAACAGCGTAGAAGAAATGACGCTGGCGACGTATGAAATCCTCAAGGGCGGCGGTTTTACTACCGGCGGCTTTAACTTTGATGCCAAGGTACGTCGCCAAAGCTCGGACCTGGATGATCTGTTCCTCGGCCATATCGGGGCGATTGATGTGCTGGCGCTGGCCCTCAAGCGCGCCGCGAAGATGATCGAGAAAGACACCCTGGCTGAGTTGAAAGACAAGCGTTATGCCGGCTGGAACGGTGAGTTTGGCAAGCAGGTGCTGGCCGGTCAGCAATCGCTGGAAGACGTGGCGCAGTGGGCGATCTCGAACAACATTGCGCCCAAGCATGTCAGCGGTCGCCAGGAGCACCTGGAGAACATCGTTAATCGTTACATCTACGGCTGATCCGGCTGGCTGCGCCTGCGCATTCTGATTTCGTCCGATGCTCGAAATCCTCACGTACAACACGTACGCTCCGGTTTCTGTGCTTCGGGCGAAATCAGACTGCTTTGGCTCGTTCGCTCAAAAGTGGCTTCGGCCCGCGATGCCGCCTCCAAAGCCACGTACTTGTTCCGCATTCCCCGCCTGACCCCATGCTCGCGGGGAGTGCAGATCGGGCCTGACGGCCTTCCTCGCTTGCTGTTTGGTGCCATGGCAACAACGGCGCAGCAGCTCTGGCGCTACGGACCATTCCGTGGCGCCTTTCTTTTGCCTTGTGATCTTGTGTTTGATTTCAAACGGTATTTTTTGCTGAAAAAACGTCATCCGTTTCGGCAGATTTTGTAATTGTCCGAAACCGACTACAAGCAGAACCTGTGTCCACCCGATTGTCATGTATGGATTGCACCTGTCTGGTGCAGGAGTCACGATGTTTATTGGTATTGATCTAGGTACATCCAGCCTGAAAGCCATTTTGCTGGACCGTGCCGGCACCGTGCGCGCCAGCGCCAGTGCGCCGTTGACCGTATCGCGCCCGCAACCCTTGTGGTCTGAACAAAGCCCGGCCGATTGGTGGGCCGCCTGTGAAACCGCTATTCCCGCCGTGCTGGCGCTGGGTGCCAAAGAGGGCATTGTCGCCAGTGATATCGAAGCCATTGGCCTGACCGGCCAGATGCACGGCGCCACGCTGCTGGATGCCGCCGGCGCCGTACTGCGCCCGGCCATGTTGTGGAACGATGGCCGCGCCTTTGCCCAATGTGCCGCCCTTGAAAAGCGCGTGCCGCAATCACGCCAGATCACCGGCAACCTGATGATGCCCGGTTTCACCGCGCCCAAACTGTTGTGGGTGGCCGAGCATGAACCCGATATTTTCAAGCAGGTGGCCACCGTCCTGCTGCCCAAGGATTACCTGCGTTACTGCCTGAGCGGCAATTACGCCACCGATTTGTCTGACGCTGCCGGCACGCTGTGGCTGGATGTGGGCAAGCGGGACTGGAGTGACGAAATCCTGGCCGCGACTGGCCTTACCCGCGCCCATATGCCGCAGTTGTTTGAAGGCAACCAGATCACCGGCCAGCTCAAGCCAGAACTGGCTGCGCGCTGGGGGTTGCGCAATGTGCCGATCGTGGCCGGTGCCAGCGATAACGCGGCCGGCGCCATTGGCGCGGGCATTGTCGCGCCGGGTCAGGCCATGCTCTCGCTGGGGACCTCTGGCGTGTACTTTGCCGCATCAGATGGTTTCTCTGCCAACCCCCAACGCGCCGTGCACAGCTTTTGCCACGCGCTGCCGGGCACATGGCACTTGATGTCGGTGATGCTTTCCGCCGCGTCCTGCCTTGATTTCACCGCGCAACTAGCCGGTTTTGCCGATGTGCCCGCCCTGCTGCAGGCCGCCGAGCGCAAGGGTCTGGATGCGCGTACCCCCCTGTTTTTGCCTTATCTGACCGGCGAACGTACGCCACACAACAATCCGGCGGCACAAGGCGCGTTCTTTGGTCTGACTGCAGCCACCACCCCGGCGGATCTGGCCAACGCCACGCTGGAAGGCGTTGCCTTTGGTCTGGCGGATGGCGTGGACGCGCTGGAAGCCACCGGCGTAGTGCCAGAAGAAGTCACGGTGATCGGCGGCGGTTCGCGCAGCGCTTACTGGGTGCAGATGCTGGCCGACGTCCTTGGCCGGGAACTGGTTTGTCGCGAAGGCGGGGAAGTCGGGCCGGCGCTGGGCGCTGCGCGGCTGGCGCATCTGGCGATCGACCCAGCAGCAGACATTGCCAAAGTTTGTCCGGTGCCCCCGGTGACCGGCCGATTTACTCCCGATGCAAAACGCACGACGTGGCTATCTCCGCGCCGCGCACGCTTTGCCACCCTGTATCGGGCTGTCGAACCGCTGTTCTGAACCTGGCACACCAGGCCAGAGCGGCAGGAGGAAGTACTGCAGCAACACGGCGTCTGCAACCGCAGCGTCATATCAGGACGTGTTTTGCCCACAACTAAATGAATTGAGGAGTCACCATGAAAGCCAGATTGATTACGACCCTGCTTGCCAGCACGCTGACCTCGGTGCTGCTGTTTGCCGCACCGGCCGCTCAGGCCAGCAAGGACAAGCCCGTTATTGGTTTCTCGATTGACGATTTGCGTGTGGAACGCTGGGCGCGTGACCGCGATTTCTTCGTGGCTGCTGCAGAAAAGATGGGCGCCAAGGTGTTTGTGCAATCGGCTGATGCCAGCGAACAACGTCAGATTTCGCAAATTGAAAATCTGATTTCGCGTGGTGTGGACGCCATCGTGATTGTGCCCTTCAACGGCAAAGTGCTGACCAATACCATTGCCGAAGCCAAGAAGGCCGGTATCAAGGTGGTGGCGTATGACCGCCTGATCAACGATGCCGACATCGACGCCTACATCACCTTCGACAACACCAAAGTGGGTGAAATGCAGGCTGAAGGCGTGCTCAAGTTCAAGAACAAGGGCAACTTCTACCTGTTGGGTGGCGCACCGACCGACAACAACGCCCGCATGCTGCGTGATGGTCAGATGAAGGTACTCAAGCCGTACATCGACAAGGGCGACATCAAGATTGTCGGCCAGCAATGGGTTGATGAGTGGAGCCCGCAAAAGGCCCTGAACATTGTTGAAGACGCGCTGACCGCCAATCAAAACAAGATTGACGCGATTGTAGCCTCCAACGATGGCACCGCTGGTGGCGCCATCCAGGCGCTGGCTGCACAGAAGCTGGCAGGCAAAGTACCGGTGTCCGGCCAGGATGCTGATCTGGCCGCGGTCAAGCGCGTGATTGGCGGTACTCAGGCCATGACCGTGTA
This sequence comes from Silvimonas sp., assembly GCA_030151005.1. Lineage (GTDB taxonomy): Bacteria > Pseudomonadota > Gammaproteobacteria > Burkholderiales > Chitinibacteraceae > Silvimonas. Next base: position 159 of record JASLES010000220.1, on the reverse strand, counting down.
CAAACCGCTCAAGCTGATTGCCACAGAAGCCGCGCAACTGACGGTGAACCTGGTGCAAGACAAGCCGGTGAAGTTTGATACCCAACTGGATAACGGCAAGAAGAAGGTCAACACCATCCTTCTGAAGCCGACCATGCTGACCAAAGACAACGCAGCGGA
>JASLES010000157.1 GCA_030151005.1 Silvimonas sp. | reverse complement strand
CCAAGTTTTTGTGCCTGATCCGCGGTGCCCATAGCGGCGATCTGGCTGACCAGGCTGTTCCAGTTGTCTCTGAATTTAACCGGCGTCAGTGGCCCGGAAGCCGCGAGTTGCTGTGCAGCTGTAGCTGGCGCTGATGCGGTGTCGGCTGCGCTGACAAATGTCGGTAGCACGGCCGCCAGCAGCAAAGCCAGGGTTGCGAGTGGCTTAGACACGTTCCACCTTCAGTACCCCCGGTACGTCTGAAAGCCGCACAAAAATGCGCGGCAGATCGGCAACGCCGCGGATTTCCACCGTAAAGCGCATGCGTGCCAGCGTGTTTTTAGACAGCGTGTTGACGCCGGTGACGTTGATTTTTTCCCGCGACATCACGTCCGAGAGGTCACGCAGCAGGCTGGGGCGATCATGGGCCTCCACCAGGATGTCGGTGGCAAAGACATTGCCGGTCTGCTTGCCCCAGTCGGCCTTGATCAGGCGCTCTGGCGATGCCGCCGCCAGCCGTTTGAGCGTAATGCAGTCCGAACGGTGGATGGAGATCCCCCGGCCCTTGGTCACAAAGCCCACCACCGCATCTGGTGGAACCGGCTTGCAGCACTTGGCCAGCATGGTCATCAACTGATCCACGCCTTCAATCAGAATGCCTTCGCCATGCTGGTCTGCCCGGGCGCGCTTGACCACGTCTTCCGGCGCGATGTGTTCTTCTACAGGCGGCGGGCTGGTGACAAAAGCGTCGGCCAGTTGGCGCAGCGAAACATCGTCATGCCCCAAGGCCACATACAACTCGTTGACCGTTTTGTAGCCCAGCCGCTGGGCGACTTCATCCTGATTGGCTTGGGTGGCACCGGCGCGGGCCGCTTCCTTGTCGTACAAGGATTTGCCTTCTGCCACCACGACATCCAGGTTTTGCTGGCGTACCCAGTAGCGGATTTTCTGCGCTGCGCGGTGACTTTTGACATAACCCTGATGCAGCCAGTCCAGGCTGGGGCCGCCTTCTTTGGCGGCCAGGATTTCTACGCGCTGGCCGTTTTCCAGTGCGGTGTTCAGTGGCACGATCTGGCCATTGACCTTGGCGCCACGGCAGCGGTGGCCCAGATCACTGTGCAGGTGATAGGCAAAGTCGACGGGCGTAGAACCCTTGGGCAGGGCGATCACGCGGCCGGCCGGGGTCAATACATAGATGGTGTCGTCAAACAGTTCTGCCTTGAAGGCATCTGCCAGATGCGCTTCCTGGGCCATGTCTTCGCGCCAGTCCAGCAACTGGCGCAGCCAGGCGATTTTCTCTTCATACTTGCTGTCGCCCTTGCCACCTTCCTTGTAGCGCCAGTGCGCGGCGACGCCAAATTCGGCGTGTTCGTGCATGTCGAAGGTGCGGATCTGGACCTCAACCGCCTTGTCGCTGGGGCCGATGACGGCCGTGTGCAAACTGCGATAGAAGTTGCCCTTGGGGTTGGCAATGTAGTCGTCAAACTCGCCGGGAATGGGCTGCCACAGATTGTGGATAATCCCCAGCACGGTGTAGCAATCTTTGACGTCATCGACCAGCACGCGCACAGCGCGGATGTCGTAGAGCTCAGAGAAATCCAGCTTCTTTTTCTGCATCTTTTTCCAGATGCTGAAAATGTGCTTAGGCCGGCCCATCAGATCCACATGCGTGACGCCGGCGGCGGCCAGTTCCGTGCGCAGGGTGGCGAGCACGTTGTTGATGAAGCTCTCGCGATCAACACGGCGCTCGTCCAGCAGCTTGGCAATCTTTTTGTAGGTTTCCGGCTCCATGTAGCGGAAACCCAGGTCTTCGAGCTCCCACTTGATCTGCCAGACGCCTAAACGGTTGGCCAGCGGGGCGTAGATATCTAGCGTCTCGCGCGCGATGCGGCGACGGTCTTCGTCGGGCATGCCACCGAGCGTGTGCATGGTTTGCGTGCGCCATGCCAGATTGATCAGCACCACGCGCATGTCTTCAACCATGGCCAGCAACATCTTGCGCAGGGCTTCAATCTGCTCCGCATGGTCTGCCCCGCGCGCGCGGCCTTGTGCCAGCGAGCGGATTTTGCGGACGCGCCAGACGCCTTCGACCAGCGTGGCGACGGCTTTGCCAAAATGGGTTTCGATAGCGACGGTGGCATCGGCCAGGCTATCGGGCACGGCAAACAACAACGTGGCGATGACCGCATCGGCATCCAGATGCAGGTCAGCCACAATCGACGCCGCCGCAACCGCATGCGGGAACAACGGCTCGTTGGTATCGGGGTGGGTCTTGCCTTGGTAGAGCGAGGCAGACCAATCGAGCGCCTGCTCCAGACGGCGCACGTGCTCAGCCGGATAGCGGCTGGAAAGCGCAGTCAGCCAGCGCGCCGGATCGGCGGCTTCAGCAATGGACTGGGCAAGGGGGCGGGTGACGGCAACCATATCTTTCTCGAAATACGCAGTGCTGATTTTGCCTTAACCAGCGCAAGCTTGCTGGTAGATACAAGTCAAATCAGGGTTATTTTAAGAAAAGAAAGTGCGTTGTGGGCGGCAATGCTGACTGGACAGACGCATAAACGCCGGTCCAGCCCGGAACAAACGCCTTATGGTGTGGGTGCGGGGGCGTTTTGCAGCGCGCTTTCCAGTTGCGCCAGCGCGGCTGATAGCGCCTGGGATTGTGCTGCCGCAAAACTATCACCGCTGGCGGGGTTGGCAACAGGCGCACTGCCCGAGACTTCACCAGTGTAAACAAAGGTGTTGTTGGCGGTGTCGCGCAGGCGCAGCCCCAGGCGTACCTGGGCAATACGCGGTTGATCCGGGCGCAAGTCAATGTAGAACGCGCGGATATCGCTTTCCAGCACATAGCGCGTGCCCCACGGCGAGCGGCCGGGGATCACGTTGGCAAAGAGCTTGCTGCGGGTTAGCCAGTCACTCAATTGGTCCGCCACAAATAGCGGAATCGGCGCGGTATAGCCGCGATATGGGTCACGGGCGTAGCGCTGCGTGGTCTCACGATAGATAAACCGCGTACCGCCCAATTCTGCCGGCGCATTGGGCAGCATGACCTTGAGCGTATCGGCAAAGCGGGGCGCGCCGGTGGCCTGTTCAGGCCGGGCGGCATCCAGCTGGTAACGGGATTCTGCTGGCGGCGTGGACGAGCACGCGGCTAGCAAGGCCAGCAAAGGGGCGATCAACAAATACCGGGCTCGGGTCATGGCGTGGGCAGCGGGTAGGGGGTAGGCATGCTGCCAAACAGCAGGCTACCGGGGTTGTTGTTGGCGCGATCTGTCAGGCGGCGCAGGTCTTCGCTGGCGGCATGCAGGTTCGATAGCGTTTCTGAGAGGTCGCCCTCGTTGCTGGCGGTAATTTGATCCAGCCGCGCCATGGTTTGGTCCAGATGCTTGAGCGAATCGGCCAGTTGCGGGCTATCGAGCAAGGCGCGCAGTTTTTCGGTGCTGGCAGCCAGATTGGCAGGGGCGCTGGCCATGCCTGGTGCGTTCAGCAGGCTGTGCAGGCTGGCCGAGGTGGCACGCACTTCGTTGACCATGGCGCTGGTGTCGTCGGCCAGCCGGCCAACCTGGATTTTATCGAGCTTGGCCGCCAGGCTATCGATCGAGTGGGCGATGTGTTCTACCGGCAACGCACTGAGCGTGTTGTCCGTGGTGGCCAACAAGTGGTTCAAGCGGTCTACCGTGGTTTCGATATCCAGCTTTTGCATCCGCGTAATGACATCCTGGGTGGCGTTCATCAATTGCGAGACCGCACTGTGGGCCGAGGGGATGTACAGATCTTGCGGCTTCCAGTTGATCACCAGCGGCTTGTTGGCATAAGGGTTGAAATAGTCGATTTCCAGATAACTGGTGCCGGTCAGCCCCTGTGGCGTCAAGCGGACCCGCAGACCCCGGTCGATTTCACGCTGAAGGTTGTCCTGGCTGGGAATCTGCATGGTGCGCCCGCCAAAGGCCTCCGGGCGGAAACGCATCTCGACCAGTACATACTGCAGGCGCTCGGATGGCGATTCATCCTGCTGGTACTTGGTGTAGGTGAACGAAATCTTGCTCACTTCGCCCACGGTCACGCCGCGATAACGCACCTTGGAGCCGACATCCAGCCCCTGCACGGATTCGTCAAAGTACGTTTCCATGGTGACGCGCTTGCCCAGCCAGCGGTTTGCACCAAAGGCCACAAACAACAGGGCGGCGGTGACCACGGCGATCACCACAAACAGCCCCAGGCGAAAATAATGTCGGTTGTGAGTCGTCATACGGCTCCACGGCGGAAAAACCGGGTTACACGTTCATCCGGATGATGGTCGCGCAAATCGGCGGGCGTGCCCTCGGCAATGATGCCCTTGTTCTTTTTATCCAGCATGATGGCGCGGTCGGCAATAGCAAAGATGCTGGCCAGTTCGTGCGTCACCACCACAAAGGTCAGCCCCAGCACGCGCGCAAGGCGAATGATCAGGGCGTCGAGTTCGGCCGAGGTGATCGGGTCCAGCCCGGCCGAGGGTTCATCCAGAAACAAAATGGCCGGGTCCAGCGCTAGCGCCCGGGCAATGGCAGCGCGCTTTTGCATGCCGCCAGACAAGGCCGACGGCAGGTAATCGGCAAATTGTTCCAGCCCTACTTGTCGCAATTTCAGCCGGGCCACCAGTTCCTGGGCATCTGGCGTGAGATGCGTATAAGACTGCAGCGGCAACATGACGTTTTCCAGCACGGTCATAGAACCAAACAGCGCGCCAGACTGATACGCCACACCAAATTGCGACAAAATGCGCCGGCGCTCGTCCCCGGTGGCACGGGTCAGGTTTTCACCTTTGATCAGCACGTGACCTTTGCGTGGGGTTTCCAGCCCGATCATATGCTTGAGCAAGGTGGATTTACCGCAACCCGATCCGCCCAGAATGGTCAGGATTTCGCCCTGGGTAACCGTCAGGTTGATGTCTTTGAGCACCACATTGCGGCCGTAGGCGCAGGTCACGTTATCTACCTGGATGACATCCATCTACCACCCCAGATAGTAAAAGGCGACGGCAAACAGGCCATCTGCCACGACCAGCATGACAATGCTGCTGACCACGGCCTGCGTGGTGCTCGCCCCCACGGCGCTGGCACCCGCGCCGGTATTCAAGCCGCGTCGGCAGCCAATGACGGCAATGCCAAAGCCGTAGACCGTGGCTTTGGCCAGACCGCCAACATAGTCGGCAAAATCCACGGAATCCATCACCTGGGCCACGGTGGTTTGCAGCGGAATATTAAACGTCAGCAACACCAGCCCCGCACCCAGTATGCCGATGACCTCGGCCAGTACGGTTAGCAGGGGCGCCATCAGTGTCACGGCCAGAATACGGGGCAACACCAGAAAACGTACGGGTTCCAGACCCAGCGTGATCAGGGCGTTGATTTCTTCGTTCACCTTCATGGTGCCGATTTCGGCGGCAAATGCTGCGCCGGTACGGCCGGCCAGCAACACGGCGGTCATCAACGGGGCCAGTTCCCGCACCAATGACAAACCCACGAGGTTAGCGACAAACAGTTCTGCGCCAAATTGCCGCATGGGCACGGCAGACTGGAACGCCAGGATCACGCCGAACAAAAACGCCACCAGTAACACAATCGGCAGCGCGTTGACGCCAGATTTGAGGCACTGCTCCAGCATGTCGCCCCAGCGCATGATGCCAGGTTTCCTGAGCCAGACGCCCCAGGCAGCGGTCAGCTCGCCGGTAAATTCCATCAGATCGTAGAAGGAATGCCAGATGGTAGCGGCGCGGGCCCCCAGCCGGATCAGGAACGGCGGGCGCGCTTCTGGCGGTGAGCTTTGCAGCGGCTCGCTGGGGTTGAGTTCATTCAGGAGTGCGCCGTAGCGCTGCGGCAGGTTCTCGACGTGCGCGCCTTGCTGGATTAACGCGTAGATCAGTGCCAGGCCGGCGCCATCGCAATATTCCACGGCGGCGGCTTCAACCCGCAGTTGCGGCCGCGCTAGCTGCCGCGCCTGCGTCCAGATGACGGCGGTGCCATCCGCATCCAGCCGGCCAGCCAGATACAGATAGTCCCCGGTCTCGTCCTGGCGGATTTGGGCAATGGCGGTGGTGGTCGGCTCGGTAGGGGCCATGGGTCGCGGATCGGCTCAGCTTTGCAGTCGGTCGGTGAGGATGCGGCTGGATTCCACCAGCCGG
>JASLES010000138.1 GCA_030151005.1 Silvimonas sp. | reverse complement strand
CCAGCAGGGGGCGTAGACATGAATATAGATTGATTTAGTGATTCAATATTTTTATTAAATCAATGTATTGATAGTCTGTCCATGTCTGTACTGATCCCTGGAGAAACTTCATGACGACCGGACTGGATGGCGTGATCGCGGCCCAAACGCGATTAAGCCACGTCGATGGCGAAGCAGGACGCTTGATCCTGCGCGGGTACGAACTGGAACAACTGGCGGGCAACTGGTCTTTCGAAGATGTGGTGGCGCTGTTATGGCAAGGCCTGGTGCCACATCCGCATGATTTGCCTGCAGCGCTGGCGCAAGCCCGTGTCGCGGCGTGGGCGCGGTTCACGCCGCTGCTACCGCAACTGGAAGGCATGAGTGCGATCGAAGGCATGCGTCTGTTGCTGGCCGCCGTGCCGGATCAGCCCGCCGATGCGACCACCTTGCTGGGCGCAGCCGGGGTGGCGATGGCAGCGGCTATTTGCAAGGCAACCGGTCAAACCCCCTTGGCACCTGAACCTGGTTTGAGTCATGCCGCTGATCTGCTCCGCATGTTGCGCGGCCGGCAAGGGGAGGCGATCGAAGTGCGCGCATTTGAAACCTATCTGGTTGCTGCCGTGGATCACGGCTTGAATGCATCCACCTTCACCGCCCGGGTGGTGGCTTCGACCGGTGCTGGCCTCTCCTCAGCGGTGGTCGCCGCGTTGGGGGCGCTCAAAGGGCCGTTGCACGGTGGCGCACCTGGCCCGGTGCTGGATATGCTGGACGCCATCGGCAGTGCGCCGGCGGCAGAGGCCTGGGTCGACGCGGCCATCGCCCGGGGCGAGCGGCTCATGGGTTTTGGCCACCGCATTTACCGGGTACGCGACCCGCGCGCGGATGTACTCAAAGCAGCGGTCTACACCTTGCGTGGTGATCGCATTGCGCTGGCGGAAGCCGTAGAACAAGCTGGGCTCAAGGCACTTGCCCGCCACAAGCCGGGCCGTCGGCTGGATATCAACACAGAGTTCTACACCGCGCTGTTGCTTGAAGCGCTGGATATTCCCCGCGTCGGCTTCACGCCGGTCTTTGCGGCGGCCCGCACGGCCGGCTGGATTGCCCATGCGTGTGAGCAACAACAAACCGGCCGTTTATTGCGGCCGGCATCACAATACATTGGACCGTGGCCGGAAGCGCAAGCGGCATAGCACTTTGTGGGGGCGCCCACCAACGGGCGCGCTCCATCCGGGCTATGGTGGTGGATACCCCAAAAACAAAACCCCGCTTCTGCGGGGTTTTGTTTTGAGCGCATCTGCGCTTACTGCGGGATGAAGCTGCGGATATGACCCATCAGCTCGTCTTCCTGGAACGGCTTGCCCAGGAACACGTTCACGCCCAGTTCAAACGCATAGTTGCGGTGTTTTTCGGCCGTGCGTGAGGTGATCATGATGATCGGGATGTGGCGGGTATCGTCATTGGCGCGCACGTTCCGGGTAAATTCAAACCCGTCCATCCGCGGCATTTCGATATCCACCAGCATGACCGCAGGCTTGAGTTCCTGAAGTTGCTGCAGGGCATCCACGCCGTCTTTGGCGGTTTGTACCTGGAAGCCTTCACGCGCCAGCAAGCGGCTGGTGATCTTGCGCACGGTCAGCGAATCATCCACCACCATCACCACCGGCGTGGTTTGCAGCTGAGCCGGTGCACGCGTTTCTACCGGGGCATCCTTCTGGGTTGCGGTGGCAATTTCGCCATGCGCCAGGAGAGCCAGCGGATTCATGATCAGCACGATTTCGCCGTTACCCAGTACGGTAGATCCGGCAACGCCCGGAATCCGCGCCAGTTGCGGGCCAATGGCCTTCACCACCACTTCCTGGTTTTTCACCAGTTCGTCAATGTGCAGCGCCATGCGGTTGGCACCAGAGCGCAGCAGCAGCACGGTAGAGAAGCGCTTGGTTTCCGGCATGACTTCTGCATCGCCCAACAGGCGCGGGAAGTAAGAGAACGGATAACGGCCGCCCAGCCATTCTTGCGCCTGGTTCTTGTACAGGAGCGCCAGGGCGTCCTGTTTAAGTTCCTGCACCTGTTCGATCATCACCGACGGAATGGCGTACAGACGCTCGCTGGATTTCACCAGCAGCACCTGGGTCACCGCCAGCGTCAGCGGCAGGTGGATGGTAAAGCTGGTGCCCTGACCCAGCACGCTATCTACGTCGATGCGGCCACCCAGGTTACCGATTTCGTTCTTCACCACATCCATGCCGATGCCACGGCCGGAAATCTGCGTCACGGCAGACGCGGTCGAGAAACCCGGTTCGAAGATCACCTGCATCAGGTCACGGTCAGCCACGTCCTGGCCAGCCTCAATCAGGCCGCGTTCCAGCGCCTTGGCGCGGATGCGATCCATATTCAGGCCCTTACCGTCATCCTTGAGCATCACCACCAGTTCGTTGCCTTCCTGGCGCACTTCCACCTGAACTTCACCAAACTCGCTCTTGCCGCTGGCTTCACGCTCTTCCGGGGTCTCCAGACCATGGTCGATCGCGTTACGCAGCATGTGCTCAAACGGCGAGATCATCTTTTCCAGCACGCCGCGGTCAATTTCCACGCGGCCGCCACGCAGTTCCAGGTTGACCTTCTTGCCCACTTCCTTACCGGTCTGACGCGTCAGGCGGTACAAGCGGTCAGAGATACTGGCAAACGGCACCATGCGCACGCGCATCAGGTTCTGTTGCAGTTCCTTGGTCATGCGGGCCTGCGCGGTCAGCGCGGCGGCAGACTCGTCCACGTTCTTCAGCAAGTTGTGCTGAATGGTGGCCACGTCGTTTACGCTTTCGGCGATGAAACGGGTGACTTCCTGCAGACGGGTAAAGCGGTCGAACTCCAGCGGGTCAAACGTCTGCGCCGCTTCCTGGAATTCACGCGTGCGGGCCTGCATTTGCGATTCGGCCTGGATTTCCAGTTCACGCATTTGCGTGCGCAGACGCGTCACGTTTTCGGTCAGATCCAGCAAAGAGCTCTTGAGCGCCAGCATTTCAGATTCAATGCGGGAACGCGCAATCGACACTTCACCGGCTTGGTTAACCAGGTCATCCACCAGTTCAGAACGCACGCGGATGGTGGTTTTGCCTTCCGCATCCGGCGCGGCGGCCAACAGCGGCTGGGCCGGGCCACGGGCTTGCGTCGCGGCTACGGCTTGGGCCGTCTGGCCCACCACGTCGGCGGCCTTCGGTGTACGGCCAGCCAGTTCGTCGAACAACAGGTTGATCAGGTCGTAGTCGGATTCCAGCTCGTCAATCAGCGGGGCCGATACGGTGCTGCCTGCCGCCAGCAGACGCGACTCCATGCGGTGAGTCGCTTCACCCATGCGCATGGCACCGGACATCCGGGCGCTACCCTTCAGGGTATGCAGAATGCGCTTGAGGCGGTCGGCCTCGGCGGCGTCACCGTCGCGCAGGGCACGCAATGCGCCACCCACTTGCGGCAGCAACTCATCGCCTTCTTCCACAAACACCGGCAGCAACTGATCGTCAATTTCGTCGTTCAGTGTCTGGTCGAGTTCGGCTTTGCGTTCGGTCAGGCTAGAGCCCGCGGCCAGCACGCCAGCATGCGATTCTGCTGCGGCCATGGCCAGCGGTTGCACCACATGGCCCAGTTCCGGCGACAACGGTACTTCTGCCACCGGCTCGTCGGCCGGCTCAATCAGTTCTGCTTCTGCCAGCGCTGGCAGATCTTCCTCAACCAGCGGCGCATCGAGGATCGGCTCTGCGTCAGCAATGGCTTCGGGTTCTGCGTCAGTCCGGGCGGCAACCAGAGATTCATGCGCGCTGACAAGCGCCTCATGCGCAGCGACCAGGGCTTCGTGAACGGTGTCCGGCACGGCTTCTGCCTGAACCGGTTCGGCTGGTGCGGCAGCCAGTTCGGTCACGACGGTATGCGGTTCAATGTCCTCTGCGGCGTGGGCAGACTCGGTCGGCAGCGGGTCGAGCACATGCTCTTCTGCCACCAGTTCTTCGGCAGGGACTTCATGCGGCTCGTCCAGCGTCAGCTCAAAGCCTTGTTCATCAGGCAATGCGGCCAGTGCGGCGGTCTCGGCATCGTGGGCCGGGTCCAGCGCAACTTCGGTCGCCAGCAACGGCTCTTCTTCGACTTCAACGGTCAGTGCATCTGCCGGGAATTCATCCAGATCGAACGACAGATCATCCAGCCCATCCAGCGATGTGGCGGTTGGCAGTACCGGTTCGTTGTGCTCGTCCAGATGCGTGCCGTCCAGCAGGGCCAGTGCGGCCAGCTCGTCGGCAGTGGGCTCGGTCAGTTCAAACTCGTCGAGGTTGATTGCCTCTTCGGTCGGCGCTGCAAGGTCATGCTCACCCAGCTCAATGGCGGGCTCTACATGCGCTGCCGCGGTGTCTGGCAACGCCTCGTCCAGGGACAGATCATCCAGCGAGATCTCGTCCAGCGCCAGTTGATCGTCGGTGGTGACGGGCGCGGCGGCAACATCATCCAGTGCAATGCTCAGCGCATCTTCGTTGCGGGCTGCCAGCGCGGCAATTTCTGCCATGCCGTGACCTGGATCGCGTTGGGCAAAGATATCGCCCAGCATTTGCTCCAGGCGGTCCACGGCGTGAATCAACGGCTCAACCGGCGGTTCGGCGGATTTTTGTACGGATTGTTCCAGCGCGTAGGCCAGATCGCCCAGTGCGCTGAAACCGGCCGTCGCGCCAATGCCGCCCAGAGTATGAGCAGACAGCAGGAACGAGGGCGCCAGTGGATCGTTGTTTTGCAATGCGGTGCGGCCTTGCACCAGCGCTTGCAGGTGGCGGCCGGCTTCGTCGCAGAAAATACCAAACAGCGTGGTCGACACGGCGACTTCGCCAATCTGGATTTCATCCGCCGGTGCCGGGGTATCAACGACCAGTTCGGTCTCGGCCAGATCGTCGGCCAGATCAATCGCCGGGGCGTCAAAGCTCAGGTCGTCGGTCAGTTCCACAGACGGTGCCGCGGCTTCGTCGTGTTCGCCTTCAAACAGGGCTGGCAGCGGTTCGGCTGCAACCGCAGGCTGGAATGCCACTGGTTCAACCACGGGTGCGGCGACCGGGGCGGCCATCGACAATGTACCCTGGTCCAACTGGTGCTTGAGTTCTTCCGCGCGCTCAGAGAGGCCGCTGGAATCCACTTGCGCACCGCCGGTTTCGGACAGTTGTGCCACCCAGACGCGGAAGGACTGGTGGGCATCGTCCACCAGTTGCAGCAGCGCCGGTGTGGCCGGTTGTTCAGCTTGCAGCCATTTGTTCATGACCTGTTCAATAGCCCAGGCGGCTTCGCCCAGATTGAACAGACCCACCATGCGGCCACTGCCCTTAAGGGTGTGGAAGCTGCGGCGAATGACGGTCATGGCTTCGCGGTCGTGCGGGGCGTGGCGGCATACCTCGATTTGCGAGGCAATGGTCTCCAGCACTTCGGCCGCTTCTTCCAGATAGACTTCCAGCAATTCGGCGTCGACCGCTTCTTCGGTCGAGGGCAGCGGACGGCTTTGTTCCGGCTCGATGATCTCGATGTGTTCCGGCTCAATGTTGGCGCTTTCACCAATCGGCGGCTCGGCTTCCAGCGCTTCGGTCACATCCGGCTCGGCTTCAATCACCGGCTCGGCGGCGCCGGTCAGGCGGGTCAGCATCGGGCGCAGGGTGGCGCTGTCATCACGGCCTTGTTCCAGACCATCTACGTAAAAACCGATGGTAGAGAACGCTTCTGCCAGTTCTTCCAGCTCAGCCGGGGCCGGGTCGGCCTCAGCAGCAGCCAGGTTGCGCACGCGTTCATGTGCGGCCAGCAACAGAGCCACGGCATCCTGGCAATCGAGCATCATCAAGGCGCCCTGCACCTGATAGATGGTTTGATCCAGGCCGGCCAAGGCGGCACGTTGCGACGGGTCACGGAAGAAGGCGTCCAGCGTGTCTTCAATGGCGCGCAGGTTGCTGCGCATTTCTTGCGCCAGTTGTGCGACCAGCAGTTTTTCCTGCGCTTCGCGGCTGACGGCATCCAGTTGCGGCAGGTCAATTTCTGCGGCCATGGCCGGGTTGGCCAGGCGTTGCAGCATGGCTTCGACTTGCTCAGGGAAATCTGCCGCTTGTTGCGGGTAAGCGGCCAGCACGCTGTCGGCCAGCAACATGGCGGTGGCCAGTTCCAGGGCTTCGGGCTCGCTGATGCCGCGACCGGCGCAACGCTCGAACACGCCAGAAACACCTTCCCACAGCTTGTTCAGCCCCGGGATCTCCAGCGTTTCAGAGTGATGTGCCAGGCGGGTGATTTCTGCGGCCAGTTGCGGCAGGCGGTCTTGCTGACCGGCAGCCACGCGGCTCCACAAATCTTTGGCGTTAGCCAGTTCTTCACGCAGTTGGCGGGCCGCCTGTGCGCGGGCCTGGGCTTGCGGCGACAAGGTGTTTGCGCCAGCGTGCGCCAACAGGCCATCCAGCTCAAATGACGCTCTGAGCTTTTGCGCCAGGGTGCTTTGGCTTTGGTCGTGCGCCAGAATGTACAACAGGTCGCGGAACAGGCGTTCTGCCACGCGGGTCGAGCCATCAGCCAGGCGACGCAGTTGCAGGTTCAGCCGCATCAACAGGTGACGCGGGTCCAGATCCGTTTCTTGTTTGTTGGTCGGCAGCGCATCGACCACAGCCGCAGCGCTCCACCAGAAGGCACGCGGCAGCATGATTGTCTGGGCGCTGGCCAGTTCGGTCAGGCTCTTGGTCATGGCCGCAGCGCCACCCGCATCACGGGCACGCAGCCAGCGCAGCAGGCCGGATTCAAAGCGGGTCCGTTGCTGGCGTACCCACGGGGCCATGTCGGCATCGGGCACGCTGTGTGTCGGCAGTTCTGCCGGGACACTCAATTGGCCCAACTGCGGGAAAAAGAGTTCTGCGCCGCTGATGCTCTGACCACGCAGGGCGGCCATTTTGACCAGCGAATCACGCAGGACCAGCGGCACGTTGGGAGAGCCGGCGGCAATGCGCTCCAGGTAAGCGGTGGCGTCTTTGGTGACGGCGATCACGGCATCCAGGGCATGGTTGCCGGTTTCTTCGCGGGCCACACTGGCGACCAGATGCTCGGCTTCCTCGCAATAGCGGGCAAGGCCTTGCAGTTCAACCATCTGCAGGGCGCCAACGGCCTGATGCAGGTGGGTTTGCGCATGCTTGAGCAGGGCCGCATCGGGTGCGTTGCCAAACTGCTTGAGCGCTTCTGCCGCTCGGCCCAGCGTCTGTTCAAGCTCTCCCTTCACCCAGATCAGGGAGCCTTGATCGAATTCGGTATGCACGCTCATGAAGTTGATCCGGTTCGTTCGGAAGGATGACAACGCTGGCGGTGGCGCGCTCAGGCAAACGCCTGGCGCTGGCACATCCGGACCATGCGGATAGTCAGCCCTCCTCGGTAGGTACGATCGGGTTTGCCATGCCGCCTGTTGGCGGCCGGAGCCCTGTTGTTAGTGTTTTGAACAAAACCCGGCATGTTCATGTCCCCGATGGGGGCACGGCGCGTCATGCGCCCAGCCGGGTTTTGCTCCTGGCGATCCGATCAGTTCAGCTTGAAGCCGGAAACCGAGCTCTTCAGGCCTTCGGCCAGGCCGTTCAGCTGACCGACCACCACAGCAGACTGTTTCACACCGGCAGACGTTTGTTCCGTCACCGACAAAATGTCGCGCATGGAGGCGTTCACGCGGGCTGCCAGTGTGGCCTGACCTTCCGTTTCCTGCGCAATCGACTGAATCTGCACAGCCAGTTCGCGGGTAACGCGTTCGATTTCGGTCAGCGCGCGGCCTGCAGCGTCAGACAGCTTGGCCCCTTCCACCACACCCTGGGTGGACACTTCCATAGCGGCTACGGCGTCGTGCGTATCGGTCTGAATGGTCTTCACAATCGCGCCGATCTGCTTGGTCGCCTCGGCAGAACGTTCAGCCAGACGCTGCACTTCTTCCGCAACCACAGAGAAGCCGCGACCGGCATCACCGGCGGCTGCCGCCTGGATCGCCGCGTTCAGCGCCAGTACGTTGGTCTGTTCGGTAATGTCCGAGATCAGTTCCACGATTTCACCGATCTCCTGCGAGGATTCGCCCAGGCGTTTAATCCGCTTCGCGGTTTCCTGGATCTGTTCGCGGATTTCGTTCATGCCCTTGATCTGGTTGTTTACCGCACTGGCGCCCAGTTCAGCAGCTGCCAGGGAAGACTGCGCCACCTCAGCAGACTGGCTGGCGGTGTGCGACACGTCCTGGATCGAGCGCACCATCTGTTCAACGGTGTTGTTGGTGTTCTGAATTTCACGCGACTGACGGTCTGCAGCGGCAATCAGTTCGCTCGATACGCCCTGCGCTTCGCCGGTGGCCTGACCCACCTGTTCGGTGGCGCGGTTAATACCGGTAATCAGGGAGCGCAGCTCTTCAATCGTGTAGTTGATCGAGTCAGCGATCGCGCCGGTCAAGTCTTCCGTCACGGAAGCGCGCACCGTCAAGTCACCATCGGCCAGATCGGACATTTCGTTCAGCAAGCGCAAAATCGCTTCCTGGTTCTTTTTGTTTTCGCCTTCGATCTGCAGACGACGACGTACCGATTCCTGGTTGTACACCCGTTGCAGGAAGAACAGCGCTGCCAGACCGGTGCCGATGAACAAGACTTCCAGCACAGTGATCAGGATCGAGCCGGAGGTGTTTTCGTACACACTGGCCAGTTCGATGGAGTTCTTCAGCAAAGGCTCGGAATCACGCACGATGGTCTGGTTGGCCAGACGAGTGTTCACCATCGGCTGCATGTTGTGCGAGAAGGACGTCACCACGGTCTGGAACCGGGCGAAGTAGGTTTTGATTTCCTGCAGCTTGGACACCATGGCCGAGGTATTGGCCGGGCGAATCTGCAGTTCATCAGAACCATCAATAAACCCGTTGATGATGTCGCCGAAAGTCGACGTATCCTTGCCCAGCAAGAACACGGTTTCCGGGTTGATCAGCTCGGATGCCAACAGTGCGTTGGCGTTCTTGGCCATACGCTGCGAGAGCATGGCCAGCTGGTTGGCGTAATCGAGTTCGTGCGGGGTGCCGCCGCCTTCGGTCAACATGGCGGCGAACTGTTGGGTCAGTTCCAGCAGACGCGCATCGTTCTCGTTAATACCGGCAACAGACTGACCCACGGTGATCAGCGGCTGCTTTTGCTTGATGATGGTATCCACGGTCGGGCGGCTGGGGTTGGGGCGGAACGACTGGTTCCACACCGACTGCACCGCATCCAGTGTACCCGACGGGTTACGCACAAACAGACCAAACAGGCTGTGGCCCGAAAGGGTGTTCAAGTCGTTGTCGAAACGGTTGTAGGCGTCTTCCAGAATCTGGAACGCATCCTTGTCGCCCCGCACGGCCAGCGTCGACGCCCGCGCAATCCGCTGCGACAACATCTGCATTTCCGTTGCGGTAGAACGGCGTTCAGCGTTCACGCCAGAGGCCTGGAACGCAAAGAAGGCAATCAGCGCTGCACCGATACCGGTCACCGCCACGGTACCCAGCAGCCACGCCACTTGCTGGCGAGCCGGCAGGTGACCGACCAGCGGAACTGGACGCAGTACCGCGTCTTCATCGCCTTCCGGCAGACGCAGTTTTTCAAGAATCCACGTCGTTTTTACCGAAGAATCGTCTTTCTTGCCTGCGGCGTCGCCGCCCTTGTTCTTGCGGCCAAACATGCCTTTCAGGCCATCTGTTTTCCGTGCCATTTTGGTGCTTCTCCCGATCCTGCTTTGCCCCTGTACGTCTGCACGCTGGTTGCGCGTCTCACGTCAGTCGCTTGCGCGAAATCAATACAAAATAAATAAGTGCGAGATAATCCGTTGTTTCTTAAGCATTTGTCCACGTTGCAAAGAAGAGCGTTGCAAGGTGGACACGCTGTCAGTTCACACCGGCTTGTAGAAACTGCGGGTCTGCGGCAAGGCGGACGACATCCAGTGTCTGCCAGCGCTGTCCGTTGGCATCCCGAAACGTGGCCTGTGCCCAGGCGTGGGGCTCTGCTTCTGCATCCGGTTGCATATCAGCAAGGTGCTTGAGACCGAGCATGCGATCGACCAGCACCGCCGAATGCAGAATATGGCGGGAATGCAACAGCATCAGGCGTGCAGCGGCAGTTTGCGTCAGATTCTGGCCGCCAAAAAAAGCGGAGATATCCGTGACGCTCACCAGGTTACCCCGCACGTTGGCCACACCACGAAACCAGTGATACGCCAGCGGCACGCCGCTGATGGGCGGTACCGGCATCACTTCTGCCACGTCCGCCAGGTTCAGCAACCAGTTACTGTCGCCAATGCGCACGCCCAGATGGGCGCCGACGTGTTCCGCCGACGCTGCGGTTTTCAGGCGGGCAACTACACCCTCCTGGTACTCGCGCAAGCTGATTCGCTTGGCCATTGTCATTCCCCCCGGGATCAATCTGCCTGGCCGGCTTGTGTTGTTCTGGCCTGGCA
The DNA here is from genome assembly GCA_030151005.1 of Silvimonas sp. GTDB lineage: Bacteria > Pseudomonadota > Gammaproteobacteria > Burkholderiales > Chitinibacteraceae > Silvimonas. The sequence goes on along the minus strand of JASLES010000138.1, from coordinate 2,069 downwards.
GATTGCTGTCGCCGTATTACAGCGCGGCGATCTTGTTGAACAGCTCTTGCGGATCGACCGGTTTGACGATGTATTCCACCGCGCCTTGTCGCTTGCCCCACACCATGTCGGTTTCCTGATTCTTGGAAGTGCACATGATGATGGGGATATGTTTCGTTACGTCGTCACGCGAAATAATGCGTGTGGCCTGAAAGCCATTCATGCCGGGCATCACGACATCCATCAGGATCAGGTCGGGCATGATGTCCTTGACCTTGGCCACGGCTTCTTCGCCCGACTCGGCGGTCAGCACCTGATAACCGGCTTTGGTCAGGAGTTCGCCAAGGAAATGACGCTCGGTAGGAGAGTCATCCACGATCAGCACTTTTTTGATAGACATGAGACTTGGTTCCGTGTGAGGTGTTACCTGGTACAACCTGCCGGGCCGTTTTCGGCACCGGTCAACTGCATTGGCCCAACTTCGTTATTGATTGCGTTATGACTGCGTGTCTGCCACCTGACTGGCTCAACCGGCCTGACGGGCGCGGGCGTGCTGGTCTACGGCAGACAAAAGACTGTCTTTGGTAAATGGTTTGGTCAGATATTCATCTGACCCCACCATGCGGCCGCGTGCGCGATCAAACAAGCCGTCCTTGGACGACAACATGATCACGGGCGTGGCCTTGAATCTGGGGTTCTTCTTGATCAATGAGCACGTCTGATAACCATCCAGCCGCGGCATCATGACATCTACAAAGATCACGTCCGGATTGTGGTCGGCCACTTTGGACAGCGCATCGAACCCGTCTTCCGCCAGAATGACTTCACAACCGGCCTGACCCAGAAAAATCTCGGCGCTGCGGCGGATGGTATTACTGTCGTCAATCACCATCACTTTGACCCCGGTAAGACTGGGCATGGTGTTCCTCTCCTGTACTGCAACCACGTGTGTAGAGCCACTGACTCAATTCATGCTGGCGGCATCCTCACGCCAGCGTGAAAACGTATTGTCAGCAAATCGCTTGTCTTGCAACGCGCCCCTGTAAAACACGCTGCAAAGCGGCTAACCCTGTAACAGAACATGCCTTGGGCATGATGTGTCGTGGATCATACCGGCGCATTCTCGAATTAGACAAGGCTAATGCCGCACCCTGTTGCGAGCGTAGCAGCCCCCTGCCAAATCACCCCCGCTGGGCGGAAAACCCCGTGATTTTCAAGATGTTCCGCGTTTTGTGGCGGTTGGGGTGACGCACGGTGCAAACGCCACGACGTTTGGCGGAAAAGGGGCCCGGTTGGCTTGAATTGTGAGAATGGGTTCTCTTATATATGCGTATGAAAGCAATTGATTTGAATCAGTCAATTGCCGGATTCCACCACAGCAAAACCTGCTTGCCGGTCGTCCCGTCTGTTTGCGCCCGGCAGGTTGTCATTCGCGCCGACCGCCTGGCGCAAAAACACATGGCCTTTGTGTTTTTCCACGTCAACTGCAAGGAGCAATCATGTCAATTCTTGATCAACTGGGCAGCATGCTGTCTGGAGCAGACGCCAATAACCCGTCGGCCAGCGTGCTAAGTACCTTGCTGGAGCAATCAGGCGGTGTCTCGGGGCTGATCGACAAGTTTCACCAGGGCGGGCTGGGCGAAGTTGCCCAGTCGTGGATCGGCAATGGTCAAAATCTGCCGATCTCTGCCGACCAGGTGCAACAAGTACTGGGCAGCGATACGGTGGCGGCCGTGGCACAAAAGCTGGGGGTCGATCCGCAGCAGGCTGCCAGCCATATTTCGGAGCTCCTGCCCAAGGCTGTGGATGGCATTACCCCGAACGGCGAATTGCCCACCACGGATAGCTTGCTGGCATCTGGAATGGAGATGCTCAAGGGCAAGTTGTTTGGCTAAATGCGGGTCGGTTTGCCAGTCAAACGGGTCGCCAAAGCGCGGCCCGTTTTTCTGCCTTCACGGATCGCATAATTGGTGCCACGGTCTTCCGGGTAAATCTGCGCCATCGAGGCCAGCGTCAAACCGGCCACCGGGCCCTGTTCGGCCGGAATCAGCTGGCTGTAGTGTTTTTCCACCACCGGCTGGGACCAGCGC
>JASLES010000098.1 GCA_030151005.1 Silvimonas sp. | reverse complement strand
CGCTTTTCAGGACCAGTACCCGGATATCCACATTGATCTGAGCCTGACCGACGAGCGCATTGACCTGGTGGAAGAGGGCGTGGACGTGGCGATCCGGCTGGGGGCGCTGGCCGACAGCAATATGAAGCGGCGCGCGCTGGGTTTTAGCCAGCGAGTGCTGGTGGCCGCCCCGGCCTGGCTGGCGGCCCACGGCCCAGTGCAGACACCGGCCGACCTGATCGGGCTGGAAGGCATCCGCATGATCAACATCGCCAGCAGCGACACCCTGAGTTTGCGCGGGCCAGACGGCGCAACCCACAACGTGCCCACCAGCGGGCGCTTGCGGGTGGATCATGGCCTGGCTTCCCGCGCTGCCATGGCGGCCGGGCGCGGGCTCTCACCGTCTCAGTTGTGGCTGGTCGACGATCTGCTGGCGATCGGGGCCGTGGTGCGGGTATTGCCGGACTACACTTTGCCGCCAATGCCGTTGAACCTGTTGATCGTGCCGGAGCGCGCCGCCATTGTGCGGGTGCGCCTGCTGGTCGACTATCTGGCCACAGAGATGGCCCGCCTGCCCGGGATCATCGCCACGCCCGCGCTGGCGGCTTGACCGCCTGACCCCTGCGCACCACACTGAGCCCTCCCACGTTCACAACCAAGATCCCATGCGTTACGTCGTCATTGGCAATCCGATTGCCCACAGCAAGTCTCCGCAAATCCACGCTGCATTCGCCGCCCAGTTTGCCCTGGCCGGTTTCAGCTACGAGCGCCTGCTGGCGCCGCTGGAAGACTTCGACGGCACGGTGCGCAGTTTTATGGCCGAAGGTGGGCGCGGTTGCAATGTCACCGTGCCGTTCAAAGAGGCGGCATATGAACTGGCAACGCATCTGACCGAGCGCGCTGCCGCTGCGGGCGCAGTGAATACGCTCAAGCTGGAGGCCGATGGCACCTTGCTGGGCGACAACACCGACGGCGCAGGTCTGGTCGCCGACCTGTTACGACACACCACTCTGGCGGGCAAGCGCGTGCTGGTGCTTGGGGCGGGCGGCGCGGCACGCGGCGTGTTGTTGCCACTGGCCAGCGAATACCCGGTGGTCATCCAGGTGGCCAACCGGACCGCGGCCAAAGCGATTGATCTGGCAGCGCAACTGCAAACGCACACCCATGGCGTCCCCTTGGCCGGATGTGGTTTTGAGGCGATCACAGGCGCTTTTGACGTGGTGATCAATGCCACGTCTGCCAGCCTTGGCGGCGAGCGTGTACCGCTGCCTGCTGGGGTATTTGCCCCCGGTGCGCTGGCCTACGACATGATGTACGGCAAGGGCGAAACCGCCTTCCTGGCCCAGGCGCGTGAGGCAGGTGTCACCCAACGTGTGGATGGCCTGGGCATGCTGGTCGGTCAGGCGGCAGAGGCTTTTCGCTTGTGGACCGGCCATACGCCAGACGTCACCCCCGTGCTGGATATGATGCGTGCCGGGCTGGCTGCCTGAGCGATGGACGATGGGTATGTACCATTCCTGACAAAATCGCCATTGCCCGCTTGTAAGCAAGGCGCCTAAAATCGCGACAAACCGGATGACCGTCCTCTTGGGCGGTCTTTGTTCATCTTGCGGGCGCTCGTCGCAACCCATTGTGAAAAATCATTCTTTTGGCTGGTGGCTGGGCCGTATCGTGCTGGCCATCCTCTTGTTGTTCCTGGTGTGGAACCTGTGGATTTTTGGCCACGTCTGGTGGTGGAAAGACCATAACCCGGACGACACGGCGTTTATGGAAGAAGGGCTGGCACGTCTGCAAAAAGACGATCCGGACGCCGAATTGCGCCACAAATGGGTGCCATACAGCCAGATTTCCCCCAATCTCAAGCGCGCGCTGGTGGCCTCGGAAGACGCCAAATTCCTGGACCACGACGGCTTTGACTGGGAAGGCATTCAGGCTGCGTGGGAGAAAAACCTGAAGAAGGGCCGGATTGTGGCCGGCGGTTCCACCATCAGCCAGCAACTGGCCAAAAACCTCTTCCTGTCCAGCCGCCGCACGCCCTGGCGCAAGCTGGAAGAAGCCATCATCACCGTCATGCTGGAAAAAATGCTGGATAAACGCCGCATTTTTGAGATTTACCTCAACGTGATCGAGTGGGGTAATGGCATCTACGGTGCGGAAGCGGCGTCCCGCTATTACTACCGCACGGGCGCGGCCAATCTGGGCGTGAGCCAGGCCGCCAAACTGGCCGCCATGGTGCCGGACCCGCGTTTTTACGATACGCACCGCAATGACCGGCGTTTGTTGCGCAAGACCAGCATCATTGCCCGGCGCATGCCTTACGCCGATATCCCCTGAAATTTGACGGTTTTTTCCGGTATGTAGCGCGCCATTTCAAACGGGCAGCCACTTTGCAGCGGCTGCCCGTTTTGATTGCGGTCGCCGGAATAATATGACGGTTCCGTGAAAACTTCCGTCTGACTGCGTGCCCGCTTTCTGTGACAGTAAAACAACGGCTGTTGCCTGCCTGGCTGGATTTGATTGGCCCCATTCCGGTGAACCCCTAGAATGCGGGGCTGCCCAACCGGAAAAACCCGCGCACAAAGCGATAACACTCAGAAAACAACACCGTGCCCGCAGTCCCTTGCGGACCAGACGCACGCCAGACGCCCGGTATGCCATGACCGCGCTGCGACTGGTGCGCAGTACAGGAGCGGCCCATGCCTGATTACTCTCATGCGTTGACCATGGTCGGCCAGACCGATACCGGGCTGGTGCGTGGCCACAATGAAGACGCCATTTATCTGGACCCGGTGCACGGTTTTGCCGTCCTGGCTGACGGTATGGGCGGCTACAACGCGGGCGAAGTCGCCAGCGAAATGGCGGTAGAGCGCGTGGTTACCTTCTTGCACACGGCGCCGTTGCCGGTGACTGGCAAACCGCCAGAACCTGTGCACTGGATTTCCTGGCTGGTTCAGGCAGTAGAACAGGCCAATATGGCAGTGTTTGCCGCGGCAAGCAGTCAAGCGGCATACCGTGGCATGGGCACCACCCTGGTCGTGGCGCTGTGGCGTGATAGTGGTTTGTACGTGGCCCATGTCGGGGATTCGCGGCTCTACCGTTTGCGCGGGGAAACGCTGAACCAACTCACGCGGGACCACTCGTTTTTGCAGGAACAGCTAGACCTCGGGCTGATCACCCAGGCTGAGGCAGAACAGTCGAGCCATCGCAATCTGATCACCCGTGCCGTTGGCATAGGCCCGACGGTTGAAGTGGAAATCCACCAGCATGCGGTCGAAGTGGGAGACGTGTATTTGCTGTGTTCAGATGGTGTTTCAGACGACGTTCCGGTGGCGACCGTTGTAGATGTGCTCACCGGCATGCGCATCAATCTGCCGATGGCCGCCGCATATCTGATCCAGGAGGCAAATAATGCCGGAGGCAAGGACAATAGCTCGGTCGTACTGACAGAGATCAAACGACCGCTACCTGGGGATGGATGGCGCGACAAGCTATCCGGATGGTTGCATGAGTTTTTGCCCAAAGACGGCCATGAACCGTCGGCATGAGCCGCGTCGTCCAGGCGCCGGCCAGACGTATAAACACAAGAAAGGTTGAAGGGATTACGGGAAAGACGATGGCTAAATTGATACTGAGCCTCTCTGGCAACTACATCAACGAATTCCAGCTCAAGCCGGATGTCACGCGCATTGGCCGCCGCCCACACAATGAAATCCAGGTCGATCACCTGTCGATTTCGGGCGAGCACGCGCTAATTCGCTGCATGCGCGGTGAATACGTGATTGAGGACCAGCGCAGCACCAATGGCACATCGGTGAACGGTCAGCGGATTGTCCAGTGCAAGCTCAATGATGGCGATCAGGTGCGCATTGGCAAGCACGTCTTTACCTTTCATACCAGCAACGCAGCACCGCGCCCCGCTGCGGCAGACGGGTTTGAAGCCACGCAATTGCTGGTGCCGCCCACCAGCGCTGCACGCCCGCAAGGCAAGCGCATGGGTGTCGTCCGCGTACTGACCGGCAGTGCGGCCGGCCGGGAAGTCGAACTTTCCAAAGCCAGCACCACGCTGGGCAAAGCGGGCATTCAGGTCGCGTCGATTGGCCGCCGCAGCGACGGCTACGCTATCTCTCACGTCGAAGGCCCCAAGCGCCCGCTGGTTAACAACCGCGAAATCGGCGCGACCCCGCACCCGCTCAAAGAAGAAGATCTGATTGAGCTGGCGGGTGTAAAAATGGCTTTCTTCTACCGCTGATCGCCGCCTGCAAAACCACGCTGGCGGTGTGATGCGCGCTTGCCTACTGCCTTCGCTTTGCATGCCTTGCAAGGGCGCGTCGTTGCCCGTAGTCCGGATGAAGCCTGGCCGGGAGCTCGGGTTTCCTGCCTCCCAAGGGGGGCGTACAACTGGCCCCAGTTACGGACTTCCCGTAAATTCCATCGTTATCTGAACGCTCCGCCACGCCAAGGGTGACGCTTGCTGAGAAAACACTGGCCGCAGATCATCATGGGTCTGCTTTGTTTTGTGCTGCTGGCGGCTCACGCCATTGGCATGCTGCGTTTGCCGGCGCTAGACCGGCTGGACGCCTATCTCTACGACACGCGGGTGCGCCTGGCAGCGGCCAGTGGTCCAGACCCACGCGTCGCCATTATCGATATTGATGAGAAAAGCCTGGCTGCGCTGGGACGCTGGCCATGGCGGCGTGACGTTCTGGCGCGGCTGGTTGATCAGGTGTTTGTGCGGGATCAGGCCAGCGCGTTGGGGTTTGACGTGGTGTTTGCCGAAACCGATGACAGCACCGGCCTTGCCACCTTGCGCCGGCTGGCCAGCGGTGAACTCTCAGACGTGCCCGAGTTTGCCGCTACCCTCAAGCGCATTGCCCCACGGCTTGAGACCGACTCCCGCTTTGCCACTGCACTGGGTCAGCGCAAGACCGTGCTCGGTTTCTATTACAGCCAGGACCCCAAGGCCGTCTCCACTGGGGCGCTACCACCACCTGCACTGGATGCAGATGCCCTGGCACCGGTGGCGACAGATATCCCCAGCGCACGGCATTATGGTGCCAATCTGGCGCAATTGCAGGGTGCGGCGGCGGCCGGTGGACATTTTGTGCCAGCGGTCGATGCAGATGGTGTGATCCGCCGGGTGCCGTTGCTGGTGCAGATTGGCGGCCAGTTCTATCCATCACTCTCGCTGGCGCTGGTGCGCCAGGCGCTGGGCAATGTGCCGATTGCGCCGGTGATTGAAGCGGGTGCAGGCGTTGCCCAACTGGAAGCGCTGCAGATCGGCCGTCTGCGGCTGGCGGTAGACCGCTATGGGCGCGCCACCGTCCCGTACCGTGGCCCGGCGCACTCGTTTGATTATTTCTCCGCTGTGGATGTACTCAGTGGCAACATCCCGGCCGCAGCACTTAAAGACCGGATTGTTTTGCTGGGCGCCACCACGCCAGGCCTGAATGATTTGCGCGTGACGCCGGTGGGCGAGGCTTATCCCGGGGTGGAAATCCACGCCAATCTGGTTTCCGCCATGCTGGATGGGGCGTTGCCGGAGCGGCCTGGTTACCTCCTGGGGGCCGAAGTGGTCTTGCTAGCGCTGCTCACCCCTATGCTGGTCTGGTTGCTGGCTCGCCGTCCGCCGCTACAGGCATCGGTCGTGGTGCTGGTGTTACTGGCAGTTCTTGTGGCAGGAGATGTCTGGCTATGGCGGGTGAAGCATGTGGATTTCCCGTTTGCTTCCACGCTCACACTGGTCTTGTTGCTGTACGTGCTCAATATGGCTTGGGGCTACATGTTCGTGACCCGGCGGCAATCGCAATTGCGGGAATTGTTTGGTCAGTATGTGGTACCAGAGCTGGTTGATCGCATGAGCGCGGACCCTGGCCGCTACACCATGGAGGGGCAGAGTCGGGAATTGTCCATCCTGTTTACCGACGTTCGCCGCTTTACATCCATCAGCGAGAGCATGCCACCGGCAGAACTGACCCAGTTCATGAACGCCTTCCTGACCGAGATCTCTACCGTTATCCGCAGCGGGCAACCTGGCACCATCGATAAATACATTGGCGACTGCGTGATGGCATTCTGGGGTGCGCCGATCCCTGATCCGTTGCATGCGCACAACGCCGTACTGGGCGCGCTGAATATCAGTGCTGCCATGGGCCCATTGAATGCGCGCTTTGCAGAGCGCAACTGGCCACAAGTGGTGGTCGGCGTAGGCGTGCACACTGGCGTAGCCACAGTCGGTGACATGGGGTCAAGTTACCGGCTTACTTATACGGCCATGGGGGATGCGGTTAACCTCACCAGCCGGATCGAAAGCCTGACCAAGTTTTACGGTGTGCCGGTGCTGGTCTCCGGTGCCACGCGGGATGCGGCGCCAGGGTTTATCTACCGCGAAGTGGATCGGGTGCGGGTCAAAGGGCGGGAAGACGCCGTGACCTTGTATGAGCCACTCTCCAGCGCAGCAGACCCGGTCTTGCAAGCTCAGGTGGATGACTTTGCCCAAGTGCTGATTGCGTATCGGGCCCGCCAATGGGGGCCGGCGCTGGCGCTGTTACAAGCACTGCGGGCCGAGGCCGATTGCGCTTTGTACGCCATCTGGCAAGCGCGACTGGAACAATTGCAGCAAACGCCACCACCCGCTGCCTGGGATGGCGTGCATGTATTTGAAAGCAAATAAAAACCGGCCGGGCCCAAAGGCCATGAGCTTGATACATAAACAGCGCCAGGTGGCCCGCCAGCAGGGTTAAACTTGGCGCTGACCAGCCACCGGGCCCAGGCCCGGCAAGCGGAGAGAGGATGGAACTGCAGGTTTTGGGATGCAGCGGCGGGATCGGCGCGGGTAACCGCACCACGGCGTTGCGTCTGGGCAAACATATTCTGGTTGATGCCGGCACCGGCCTTGGCGACCTGCCGCTGGCGGAACTGGCGCAGATCGACCATGTTTTTCTGACGCATGCGCATCTGGATCACATCGCCTGCCTGCCACTGCTACTCGATACCATTGCGCCAGTGCGCACCACGCCGGTGACCGTGCATGCCAGTCAGTCTGTAATTGATACGCTGCGGCGGCATGTCTTCAACTGGCAGGTCTGGCCAGATTTCACCCAGATTCCGCACCCGGACAGCGGCTTGTTGCGCTATGAAGTGATGGAACGGGGCGACGCATTCACGCTGGATGATCTGACCCTGACCGCGCTGCCGGTCTTGCATACCGTGCCTGCCGTGGCCTACCAGATGGATAGCGGCAAAGCCTCTGTGGTGTTCTCCGGCGATACGGACGATCACGCGCCATTCTGGCAAGCGGTCAATAGCATCGACAACTTGCAAACACTGATCATCGAGACCGCATTTGCTGACCACGAGGCCACTCTGGCCCGCGCCTCACGCCATCTGACCCCGCAGCGGCTGGTCGCTGCCCTTAAGGCGCTGCCCGCAGGGCTGGATATTCGCATCACGCATCTCAAACCATTTGATCACGACCTGATCATGCGTGAACTGGACGACCAACTTGGCGGCAGCGCAGCGGTTCGCCGGCTGGAACCAGGTGACGTCATTCACTTTTAAGTGTTCCCGCTGGTGAAACCCCCATGCGGACGCTGGCCAGTAGCGTGCAAGATGAGGCTGAAATGCGGATGGGCGATAATACCACTTTGAAAAAAGGTATCATCTGATGGTGCGCGTTGTACCACGGTTCCGTCAGGCTTTTCTCACAACAAACTGAGTGTTTTTGCGGGTTGTGTGGTGATTGATTGTACGTAAAGTAGTGTTACATTCCGGGCTACAAACGCCCTAAGTGGTTTCAGGGTTTTTGTGTAACGACGATACCAGTGCCATTGCGTACATTGCGATGCTCAACTGTGCCCTGGTGCGCAGCAACAAAATCGCGAAACAGGAATGCTCTCATGTGCGGAATCGTAGGTGCCATCTCGGAACGAAATGTTGTGCCCATGCTGCTGGCCGGGCTGCAACGGCTTGAATACCGGGGGTACGATTCCAGCGGCCTCGCGCTGGCCTCGGCCAATCATTTCGAGCGGGTGCGCGCTGCGGGCCGCGTCGCTGACCTGGCGGCCAAAGCCCAAGGCCACACCGCCCTGGCCGGTCTGGCGCACACGCGCTGGGCTACCCACGGTGCCCCGACCGAGCTGAACGCGCACCCGCATCTGGGCGGCGACAGCGTGCTGATCGTGCATAACGGCATCATCGAAAACCACAACGCCTTGCGCGCCGAACTGCAAGCGCAGGGCTACCGCTTTACCTCTGAGACCGATAGCGAAGTCATCGCCCACCTGGTCCACCATTATCTGCACCGTGCCAACGATCTGCTGGCTGCCGTACAAGCCACAGTGGGGCGTCTGACCGGCGCGTTCGCCATTGGTGTACTGAGCCGGGATTATCCCGACCGCGTGATCTGCGCCCGTCGCGGCAGCCCGCTGGTGCTGGGCCTGGGGTTTGGCGAACAATTCTTTGCCTCTGACATTGCGGCACTGTTGCCCGTCACCCAGCGCATGATTTATCTGGAAGAAGGCGATCTGGCCGAGCTCAGCCGCAATGAAGTGCGCATCTTCAACGCCGCTGGTGAATCAGTCACCCGCCAGGCGCGCACGGTGGATGTCGCGGCAGATTCGGCCGACCTGGGCCACTATCGCCACTTCATGCAAAAAGAAATTTTTGAGCAACCCACCGCCATTGCCAACACCTTGCAACGCGCATTAGAACTGGGCTGCCAGAGCGCGCTGTTTGGCCCGCAGGCGGATGAACTCTTCGCCAGCACGCCGGCCATCCGCATTGTGGCGTGTGGCTCCAGCTACCACGCCGGTCTGGTCGCCCGTTACTGGATCGAAGAATGGACGGGTCTGCCATGCAGCGTGGATATCGCCAGTGAATACCGCTACCGCAAAGGGCGTGAGCAAGATGGCACGCTGATCATTGCGATCTCTCAATCTGGCGAAACCGCCGATCTGCTGGCGGCCATGCGTTCTGCCCGTGAACGCGGCGACGTGAAAGTGCTGGCCATCTGCAACGTGCCGCATTCCACCCTGACCCGTGAATCAGACCTGCTGTTCTTGACCCAGGCCGGGCTGGAAATCGGCGTGGCTTCCACCAAGGCCTTCACCACCCAACTGGTGGCTTTGTATGTCTTTGCGGCATCACTGGCGCACAGCCGCAAAACGCTGGATGCGGGCCAACTTAAAGAGATCACTGAAGCGCTGAACCACTTGCCGGTACTGGTGGAAGAAGTCCTGGCCATGGACAGCAAACTGGAAGCCTGGGCGCAAGAACTGGCCCACTACCACAACGCGTTGTTCCTTGGTCGCCACACCCTGTTCCCGATTGCGCTGGAAGGCGCGCTCAAACTCAAGGAAATTGCCTACATCCACGCCGAAGGCTACGCCGCCGGCGAACTCAAACACGGCCCGCTGGCGCTGGTGGATGAAGACATGCCCGTGATCGCCTGCGCGGTGAACGACGAATTGCTGGAAAAAGTGGTTTCCAAT
>JASLES010000020.1 GCA_030151005.1 Silvimonas sp. | reverse complement strand
ATTTGACCATGCCGTCCGGGCCTTACCCAAAGTAAATATGACGTCCGCTTTGGGGGACACGCACCGTGGCCCAGTTGATGCTCATAGACACCCGTGTGCTGGGTGATCTGTTTGCCCGTGCCGGGCGAGTTGTACTTTGTTGACGAGTCAATGTCGCTCATTTCGGGAAAAGGAACGTCACCACAAAGCGCGCACCCCAGCCGTGCGCGCCAGAATCCGGGCTTTGCGCCCAGTAGCGTGCGCCACCGCCAATACTCACCGGCTGATTGCCGAACTTGACCAGCTTGGTGACCATGGCATTGAGCGGCACAGACCACTTGCGGGCTTCCCAGTCGTAGGTGGATTCGGTGTTGATGGTGTAGGTCCAGGCATCTTTGGTGGTAAAGGCCAGGAACGGCTGGAGGAAGGTGGCATTCACTTCCGGGCGGTCACTGTTACCGGCAAACGACCAGATATGATTGGCCAGCGCACCGTAAGTCCAGCCGTGCTGCTGCCACAGGAACACGGCCGTCGGGCCGGCCCCCCATTTTTCAGCACCGAGCAATTTGTTGGTGTCGGTCGGCAACAGCAGTACCGGTCCGACACCCCAGATCAGGCCGCTTTCGGTCGGTTTTTGCGGTGACAAGAAAAAACTCTGCACGATGTCGCCGATCCCGGATTGCGATCCGGCACCCGGTGCAATATCACTCTGCGATACCACCGGCACAATGGTGCGAGAGATAACGTTCCACTCCTCATTGAGCGTAATCGGAACCACCGGCTGGAAGTTCAGCAGGTACTTGTCGCCATCCCGCTGCGGGCCGATGTTGTCGTCGTAATTGAACTGGAATGGAACACTGATCAGCGCCGCGACCGGGTTGCTCAGTTTCTGGGCGAGGTCTGAATCACTGTCAGACCAGGCCGCAGCAGGCGATGTGGCAGCCGCAAGGCACAGGCAACCCTGCGTGAGTAGGGGTCGGTACACGTCATTTCTCCGGACGGGGGATAGGTCGGCGGGCAACCAAGTGATGATGGCCATCAACTACCTGCCAACACTGACAGCCTAGTCCATAGAACGCTGAATGCATTCCGGATGTGTACATAGACCGGTTTGCGCTGTGGCGGCAGGCCAGACCAGAATGGCGCGCGGCCACTGGCACCGTTTAACCGGGAGAAGACGCGAGGGGTGTTCAGCCCATCTGTCTGGCCGGGCAGATGGGCTTGGGGATGATCAGATGCGACAGGCGCACATACAGAGCTGCACGGCTACGGAGTGTCTGCCTGCGTTTACTCCGCCAGCCAATGCCCGGACTTCCCGCCCTTTTTCTCCAGCAATTTCACATCCCCAATCACCATCCCTCTATCGACGGCTTTGCACATGTCATAGATGGTGAGCAGGGCAATCTGTACTGCGGTCAGGGCTTCGATTTCTACACCGGTGCGGCCGACGGTTTCGGCGCTGGCTTCGCAATGTACGCGGCTGGTGGCGTGGTCGATGCTGAAATCAACGGTCACACGGGTGAGGGCGATAGCGTGGCAGAGCGGGATCAGGTCTGGCGTTTTTTTGGCGGCCATGATGCCGGCAATGCGGGCAATGCCCAGGACATCGCCTTTTTTGTGGGTGCCACCGGCAATCAGCGCCAGAGTTGCAGGTTGCATGCTGATTTGACCGCTGGCGCGGGCAACGCGGTGGGTTTCTTCTTTGGCACCGACACCGACCATGTGTGCCTGGCCACTGGCATCAAAGTGGGTCAGGCCACTGTTGGCGCTGTAGGTGGCGGACTGAGCCAATTCGCTGTCACCCAGGCGGGCTGCTGCGGCGGCGAGTTCTTCCGGAGAATTGAGGTTGGCAAACGGCGCGTCAAAACTGACCCAGACCGGAGAGAGCGTGTTAAGCCAGTCGCCCAGTTTGAATTGCTTGTGTTCGATGTGATCGACCAGTGAGGTCAGCACACTGCGGCGCAGCAGGCATATTGCCGGGTGCGTCTGGCCGTCTGTGGTTTTGACGGCGGCTACCTGGGCGTTGGGGTGGTCATCCAGCGCGGTGGCCAGGTCTCGCAACAGGTTGGGCGGCAGTTCCGGTACGTCGCACGGGACCACCAGCAAGGTGTTGGCGGGCGAGGCGAGCATCGCTGCATGGATGCCGGCCAGCGGGCCGGAAAACCCGGTATAGACGTCGTGCAGCACCGGAAAACCAAAGCGGGCGTAGTCGGCCAGATTGCGGTTGGCAGAGACCATCACCTGCCCGATCGGGCGGGTTTGGCGGCTTAAGGCTTCGGCCACCCAGGAAACCAGCGCGTTGCCGTTCAGCACCACCAGCCCTTTGTCTTGCCCGCCCATACGCCGGCCTTCTCCACCGGCAAGGATCACCGCATCAATCGTCACCTGTTTGCTCCCAACGTTGGCGGGCCGCGTCGTCGCTGGCGCGCGCGTCAACCCAGTGGGCCCCTTGTTCACTGACTTCCTGTTTCCAGAAAGGGGCCTCGGTTTTCAGATAGTCCATGATAAATGCATTTGCATCGTAGGCTGCAAGCCGGTGTGCACTGGCTGTTACCACCAGCACAATTTGTGCGCCCGGTTGCAGGGTGCCCACGCGGTGGATGATGCGCACCGCATTCAATGGCCAGCGCTGGCAGGCCTGATCCGCAATGCGTGCCAGGGCTTTTTCGGTCATGCCGGGGTAGTGCTCCAGCCGCATGGCCTTGGCGCCGTGCCAGTCCCGCACCAAACCGGCAAAGGCAACAATGGCCCCGGAACCCGGCGCTGCCTGGGCGGCCTGGTATTCCGTGGCGAGGTCAAAATCAGCTTCGCCCACGCGGATGTGGATGTGTGGCTGGCTCATGCTGTGCCTCTTTGTTTTTAACCGCCGGTAACCGGGGGAAACAGCGCCACTTCTGCGCCGTCCGGAATGGTTTCATCCAGCGACACCAGGTCCTGGTTGATGGCCGCACGGAACGGCCGTGCGCCGCTAAACTGGGTGTCCCATTCACCACCGCGCTGCCGCAGCCAGGTCACCAGATCGCGCACGGTATGCACCTCTGCGGGGACGCTGACGCGCTCACCCTCTACACCCAGGGTGTCCCGCAGGCGGGCAAAGTATCTCAGTTCAAGCTGTTTCATCGGGTTTATCCACGCAATTCATAAGGCAAGAAAACCAGCTTGTCGCCGACCTCGACAGCCTGGTTTTCCGGCACGATAGCCAGGCCGTCTGAGGCGGCGACCGAGGTCAGCACGCCCGAGCCCTGATTGCCGAAAGGGTGCAACTGGCCATCGATAATGCGCACGCGCAGGAACTCGCGGCGCGTGCCGGCGCTGCGTTTGAATCCGGCCGGGATCAGAATCTGC
>JASLES010000502.1 GCA_030151005.1 Silvimonas sp. | reverse complement strand
GATGCCCAGGGTTTGCGCCCCGGCACGCCAAACAGGTCGCTGGACGCCGCGAGCCGCTGCGCCAGTTGTCCGCGGTTAATGCCGTCGCGCAGCCAGAACCGGCGCAGCGTGTCACGGTACTGGTCGTTCCACTCTGCCCAGCCGGGCGGGAAATGCCCCAGCTGATAACCGCCTGGCCCGACATCCCACGGCTCGGCAATCAGTTTGACGTGGGCCAGCACCGGGTCCTGAGCCATGGCGGCAAACGGCCCGGCCTGGGTGGTATAGCCGCCAGCCGCGCCGCGGCCCAGCACCGGGGCCAGATCAAAACGGAAACCGTCTACATGGCATTCGCTAACCCAGTAGCGCAGGCTGTCCATTAACAGCTGCAACATGCGCGGGTGGCTTAACTTGAGTGTGTTGCCGCAACCGGTCCAGTTTTCGTAACCACCGTCGCTGGCCAGGTGGTAATAGCTGGTGTTGTCGATGCCGCGCAAAGAGAGCGTCGGGCCTTTGTCATCCAGCTCGGCGGTGTGGTTGAACACCACGTCCATAATGACTTCCAGCCCGGCTGCGTGTAGCGCTTTGACCAGATCACGAAATTCCGAGAGCGGCGTCGTGCCTTCCCGGCCGGACCAGTAGGCAGATTCGACCGCCATCAGCGCCAGCGGGTTGTAGCCCCAGTAGTTGGAGAGATTCATGCGCTGCAGACGTGGTTCGTCGGCATGCAGGGTGACGGGCATCAGCTCTACAGTCGTGACGCCAAGGCGCTTGAGATGCGCAATCACCGCCGGGTGCGCGAAACCGGCGTAAGTGCCGCGCAGTGGCGCCGGCACGTCCGGGTGCAGCATGGTCATGCCACGCACATGCGCTTCATAGATTACGGTTTGCGCCCAGGGCACGTGCGGCGCCTGGTCTGCGCCCCAGTCGTATGGCTGCGGGTTAACGCGCGCTTTGGGGGCGAGCTCCGCGCTGTCCGTCGGATCAGGCTGGCCGGGGTTTTCCAGATCATCGCCCAGAAAGTTGGAGTGATCATGCACGTGGCCGATCACGTCTGTGGCGTAGGGGTCCAGCAATAACTTGTTGGGGTTGAAACGGAAACCTTCGCGCGGCGCATAGCGGCCGCTGACGCGGTAACCGTACACCTGACCCGCTTTGCCGCCAGGCAAAAAGCCATGCCAGATATTGTTGTCGTGCGCGGGCAGTGGCAGGCGGGTTTCGACGCCATCTGCATCAAACAAACACAGTTCGACACCGCTGGCGTTCTCGGAAAACAACGCAAAGTTGATGCCGTCATCCTGGAGGGTGGCGCCCAACGGATACGGACGGCCATCCGTAAGGCTCATGGGGCCACCCGTTTGAGGTAGATCGTGGCAAGCGGCGGCAAAGTCAGCACCAGTGATTGCGGCTGGCCATTGCAGCCTTCTTCTGTGGTGTATTGCGGCGGGTTACCGACGTCGCTGCCCGCGTAATAACGTGAGTCCGTATTGAGGATCTCGGCGTATTGGCCGGCCTCTGGCACGCCCACGCGGTAACCCTCACGCGGCAGCGGCGTGAAATTGCAGATCACCACAATGCTGTCGCCCGGGCTGTTGCCGTGGCGAATGAACGGGTAGACCGAATTGGTGTTGTCGTCCGCGTTGATCCAGCTAAAGCCGGCTTCGTTGAAGTCTTGCTCGTGCAGCGCACCTTCGCGCTTGTAGACCTGGTTAAGGTCACGCACCAGGGATTGCACGCCGCGGTGCCAGTCCACATCCAGCAAATGCCAGTCCAGACTCGACTCATGCGTCCATTCACGGCCCTGGCCAAATTCGCAGCCCATGAACAGTAGCTTTTTGCCCGGGTGGGCCCACATAAAGGCGTAATAGGCGCGCAGATTGGCAAACTGTTGCCAGGCATCACCCGGCATGCGGGACAACAAGGAGCCCTTGCCGTGGACCACTTCATCATGCGAGAGCGGCAGCACAAAGTTCTCATGCCAGGCGTACATCAAGCCAAAGGTCATCTTGTTGTGGTGATACTGGCGATGCACCGGGTCCAGCTTCATGTACGACAGCGTGTCGTTCATCCAGCCCATATTCCACTTGTAGTGGAACCCCAAACCACCATCTGAGGGGGGGCGGGTGACGGCGGGGAAGGCGGTGGATTCTTCAGCAATGGTGATGGCTTCCTGCCGTACGCTGCCGACGGTTTCGTTCATGCGTTTCAGGAAATCCACGGCTTCCAGGTTTTCGCGCCCACCAAAACGGTTGGGTACCCATTCGCCTTCTTTGCGGCTGTAATCGCGGTAAAGCATGGAGGCCACGGCATCCACGCGCAGACCGTCAATACCGTAGCGTTCAATCCAGTACAGCGCATTGCCAATCAGGTAGTTGCGGACTTCATTGCGGCCATAGTTAAAAATGAGCGTGTTCCAGTCCTGATGAAAACCTTCTTTGGGATCGGCATGTTCATACAGATGCGTGCCATCAAACCGCGCCAGTCCGTGCGCATCCGACGGAAAATGCCCAGGCACCCAATCCAGGATGATGCCTATGCCGGCTTTGTGGGCGGTATCGACCAGATGACGGAAGTCATCCGGCGTGCCAAAGCGGGACGTCGGGGCATACATACCTAACGGTTGATAGCCCCACGATGCGTCAAACGGGTGCTCGTTGACCGGCATCAGTTCGATGTGGGTAAAGCCCAGGTCTTCCACATACGGGACCAGTTGATCGGCCAGTTCACGGTAGGTCAGCCAGCGCTGGCCTTCTTCCGGTACGCGCTTCCAGGAACCGAGGTGGACTTCATAAATAGAGACCGGGGCGTTAAACGCGTTGGCTTTGCGGCGGGCATCGCTGGGTTCTACCCATGCGGGCAGCCGGGCCACTTTGCTGGCCGTGCCGGGACGCAACTCCATCGTCAGACCATAAGGGTCTGACTTGAGGAAAATTTCACCGTTCTGGTCGCGGATTTCGTATTTGTACATCTGGCCGATCTGCGCGCCGGGCATGAAGATTTCCCAGACGCCGCATTCCGGGCGGGAACGCATGGGGTGACGGCGGCCATCCCAATAGTTGAAGTCACCCACCAGCGCCACGCGCTTGGCATTGGGTGCCCACACCGCAAAAGCCACACCGCCGACGCCGTCTATGGTGGTGGGGTGTGTACCCAGTTTTTCATAGGGCCGGGTGTGCGTGCCTTCGGCCAGCAGCCAGACATCCATATCACCCAGGCTGGGGCCGAAGCGATAGGCGTCTTCCAGATCAAACTGCCCATGTGCCCAGGTCACCAGCAAGCGGTAGGCAAAGCGGTTTTTGCGGCGAGGGACCAGGCCTTCAAAGAAACCACGCTCATCCGTGCAGGGCAGTGTGACCAGTTTGCGGCCGCTGGTATCAATGACCGTGACAGCAGAAGCTTGCGGCTGAAAGGTGCGGATCACCAGCCCCTCGTCGCTTTCGTGCAGACCCAGTACGGCAAAGGGATCGGTGTGGTCGCCATCAAACAGGGCGTCGCGGGCAGCTGCATCAAGCAAGTAAGGCATGGGCACGATCTCTTGGTGGATTTTGTCGGGAAATCAATACGATTCACGTGCTATATAAGCAGCGGTGCAAGTGCAGCATGACACCTGCACCGTGAAGCTGCCGTTAATTTATAGTCCAACGATGACGCGCATGCTGTATTGCAAGAAAGAGTTTGTATATCCGTTTTCAGACATATCTCAGCGCAGTATCGGAAGGCGCTTACAAAAACCGGAATGCTGATTCATAGGGGAGCAATACATGGCCAGATCAAACAAAGCCTGGTGGCGCGGCGCGGTGATTTACCAGATATACCCGCGCAGCTTCATGGATAGCAACGGCGATGGTGTCGGTGACCTGCCTGGCATCCGCCAGCATGTGTCTTATCTGAAGCGGCTTAATATTGACGCAGTCTGGATCTCGCCGTTCTTTACCTCCCCGATGAAAGACTTTGGTTACGATGTATCGGATTACCGGGATGTCGATCCGCTGTTTGGCACACTGGCAGACTTTGATGCGCTGGTCACGGACCTGCACAAGGCCGGTTTGAAGGTCATCATCGACCAGGTGCTATCGCATTCTGCTGACGCGCACCCGTGGTTTGCCGAGAGCCGGGCCAGTCGGGACAACCCCAGGGCAGACTGGTATGTATGGGCGGATGCCCGCCCGGATGGCACGCCGCCTTCCAACTGGCTCTCGGTGTTTGGCGGCTCTGCCTGGCAATGGGATACCCAGCGCCGCCAGTACTATCTGCACAACTTTTTGACCAGCCAGCCTGATCTGAACTTTCACAATGAAGACGTCCAGCAAGCCACGCTGGACAACATCGAGTTCTGGCTCAAGCGCGGGGTGGATGGTTTTCGCTTTGATGCGTGCAACTATCATTTTCATGATCGCAAGCTGCGCAGCAATCCGCCGGCAGAAGATGCCGACGACATGACCGTGACGCTCTCCAACCCGTACGGCATGCAGCAACATCGTTACGACAAAAGCCGGCCGCAGAACCTTAAATTTCTGAAGCGTATCCGTAAATTGCTGGATCAATACGGCGCTGCCAGTGTGGGCGAGGTCGGTGACGACGATGCGTTGGCGCGCATGGCGGAGTACACCTCCGGCGGGGACAAACTCAATCAGGCTTACAGTTTTAATCTGCTGACCGAAGCGCACTCGGCCGAGCACATCCGCACCCAGGTGGAAGAAATGGAAACCCAACTGGCCATGCACGATAAACCGGGTTGGGCCTGCTGGTCGGTTGGCAATCATGATGTGCCGCGCGTATTAACCCGGTGGGGGCATAACACGGACGATCCGCAGTTCTCAAAAATGGTGCTGGCGCTGGTCACCACCCTGCGCGGCAGCGCCTGCCTGTATCAGGGCGATGAACTGGGCCTGCCCGAAGCCGATATTCCCTATGCCTTGTTGCAAGACCCATATGGCAAGGCGTTCTGGCCGGAATTCAAAGGCCGGGACGGTTGCCGCACCCCCATGCCCTGGCGCAAGAATGCGGCGTTTGGCGGGTTTTCTACCCTTCAGCCCTGGTTGCCGGTGCCCGCTGAACACCTGGCGCGTGCAGTGGGCGTGCAGGAACGGCCAGTAGATTCGGTGCTCAATTTTACCCGGCAGTTTCTGGCCTGGCGGCGTGAAGTGCCATCGCTCATCCGGGGTGACATCCACTTTCATAAGGTGCCCGAGCCCGCATTGCTGTACACGCGCAAGTACGAAGGCAGAACCGTGCTGGTCGCATTTAACCTGAGCAGCGCCAAGGTACGCATCAAACTGCCAAACCAGGTGCGGGATGTTATTCCGCTCTCCGGTCATGGGCTGGGGCGTGGCCTGATCGAAAACGGCATGCTGGAACTTGGTGCCTGGGGCGGCGTATTTGGTACGGTGCGTTGATCCTGCCCAGGTATTAACGCCAGAGCAGGGCCCTTTCTTTTCCGCGCCCACGCCCGCACGATAGCGGTTTGCGCTGAACCTGGCACACGTCGGGAAAAAGCGGCCCGGAGCAGATTGCAACCATGCTTGAACTTGACCCATTAATGGCCCAGCGCATTGCTGACCGGGCCATGCAGGCCATCGACTGCAACGTCAACGTGATGGATGCCCACGGCACAATCATCGGCAGTGGCGACAAACAACGTCTTGGTTCTTTGCATGAAGGTGCCGTGCTGGCGATCTCCCGCGCCCGCACGGTAGAGGTAGATCAGGCCGCAGCGGACCAGTTACGCGGTGTGCGGCCAGGCATCAACCTGCCGTTGCGGGCCCAGGGGCATATCGTGGGCGCCATTGGTTTGACGGGAGAGCCGGCTGCGGTGCGCCAGGTGGGCGAACTGGTGCGGATGACCGCAGAAATGATGCTGGAACAACTAGCGCTGACGCACTTGCTGGAACGCGATTCCCGCCTGCGTGAAGAACTGGTGCTGCATCTGATCCGTGATGAACCGCTGCCAGACAGCCTGACTGCCTGGGCGCAGCGTTTGCAACTGGACCTGACCATGCCGCGCGTGGTGGCGGTGGTCGAGATCGACAGCAGTAATATGGCGGTGGATGAGGCATTGCAAGAACTGCAGCAAGTACATGCCTTGCTGGTGAGCCCGGCGCGGGACAACCTGGTTGCCACGGTCTCATTGACGGAACTGGTCATCCTCAAGCCGGCCCTTGACCATCATGGGCAATGGCAACCGGAAACCCATCGCAAGCGGGTGCATGCGCTATTGGCGCGTATGCATGAACCGCGCCGCTCTACGGTACGGATTGCGCTGGGCCAGTACTTTGCCGGGACCGGCGGCATCGCGCGGTCATGGCGCACTGCCCGCGCCACATTGGCTGTGGGTAAATCAAGACAGCCTGGCCAACAGGTGTTCTGCTATCAGGATCTGGTGTTTCCGGTCTTGCTTGATGGCCTGCGCGAAGGCTGGCAAGCGACAGAAATCCGCCAGCCCTTGCTGCGCCTGGCTGAACAAGACCCACGCGGACAGTTACGCCGTACTCTGGCGCAATGGTTTGCCCACAATATGCAGCCCCT
>JASLES010000495.1 GCA_030151005.1 Silvimonas sp. | reverse complement strand
GCTTCTGAAAAACGCCTGACTGACCTGGATGTCACGCAGGTCACCTTTACCAACGGCGTGCGACTTAACCTCAAGCAGACGCCTTTCCAGGCCAACACCATTAGCCTGGCGATGCGTGTGGGGGCCGGCCGCCTGACAGAGCCGGCGGCTACGCAACCTGGCCTGGCCTGGTTGTCGTGGCTGACCTTCAAGGCAGGCGGCCTCGATAAACTGGGGATTGATGACCTGGATGCGGCGCTGGCTGGCAAACAAGTCGGACTGGATTTCCGGGTTTCCAACGATGCATTTACCTTTGGAGGCAGCACCAATCAGGACAATCTGCTCTTGCAACTGCAGTTGTTCACCGCCTACCTGACCCACGCAGGTTATCGACCTGAAGCCCTGACCATGGCGCGCAAAGCCATTGTCGAAACCCAAACCGAACTGGCGCACACACCTGAGGGCGTACTGCAAACGCGCATTGATGCCGAATTGGCCAACCACGATCCGCGTTTTGGGATTCCGGATCAAAAGGTGCTGATGTCCCGCTCGCTCGACGAAGTGAAGGCCTGGGTGCAACCGCAACTGGATAAAGGCCCGCTGGAAATCTCCATTGTTGGTGATGTCGACATCAACAAGACTATCGCTGCGGTGGCGCAAACCCTCGGCACGCTGCCAAATCGGGAAACAAAACCTGACTACGCAAATCAGCGTATCGTCAATTTTCCGGACAAGGCAGAGGCGCTGCGGTACACCGTGCCCACGGAGATTAACCGCGGTCTGGTCTACCTGGTCTGGCCTGCCACAGACGGCCGGGATATCCATCTGGCCCGCCGTTTCAACCTGTTGGCGGAGGTTTTCAAGAACCGTCTGTGGGATACCATTCGCACCCAGATGGGAAGTTCGTACAGTCCGGAAGCCTTTGCCCAGCTAAGCGAAACCTTCACCGGCTACGGCTCGATTGGTGTGTTGATTACGGTTGAGCCGGAGCAAGCTGACAAAGTGACCGCAGCGGTACAGAAGATTGCCGCAGACATGCAAACGCATGGTGTCACTGAAGATGAACTGGAGCGCGCCCGCGCACCGATTCTGACCGGTATTCGGGATTCAGAGCGGACCAATGGCTACTGGTTGGGCACGGTACTCAATGGCTCGCAGGAAATTCCAGCCAAGCTGGATTGGGCACGCAGCCGCGCTGCTGATTACCAGAGCATCACCAAGGCAGATCTGGATTCGCTGGCACGCCATTACCTGATCAAAGATCGGACGTTCAGCTTTACCGTAGTGCCTGACCACAAGATCACCAGCAGCAAATAAGCCGCTGGAGACAAACAAAAACGGCTGAGTGACATCATGTCATTCAGCCGTTTTTATATGTGCCGGTAAAACGGCACAACTCAGACCAATTGCTGTTGGCTCTTTAAAGCACCACGTCGCGGGTTACCCCGTACCGACGCAAAATGCGGCGCAGTTGTTCCAGCGCTTCAATCTGGATCTGGCGGACACGCTCCCGAGTCAGATTCAGACTGGCGGCAAGATCTTCCAGCGTGCAGATTTCATAGCCATTCAAGCCATAACGCCGCTCAATCACCATGCGCTGCTTGTCGTTAAGTTGCTTGAGCCACTCGCGGACATAGCGTTCAATTTCCATGTTCTGCAGCAGCGTTTCCGGGCCTTCATGTTGCTCATCCGGAATTGACTCACCAATGGTGAGCATGGGGTCGATATCCAGCGGGGCATCCAGCGAGGCCACGCGTTCGTTCAAGCCCATGATGCGGCGAACATCTTCAACCGGTTTGCCCACCAGTGCTGCAACTTCCTCTACTGTGGGTTCGTGCCCCATGCGCGCTTCCAGATGGCGTTGCGCACGCAAGTACACATTGAGTTCCTTGATCACATGCACCGGCAGACGAATCGTCCGGGACTGGTTCATGATCGCGCGCTCAATGCTTTGGCGAATCCACCAGGTAGCATAGGTCGAGAAACGGAAGCCGCGTTCGGGGTCAAACTTTTCCAGCGCATGCATCAGACCGATATTGCCTTCCTCAATGAGGTCCAGCAGGGTCATGCCACGGTTGATGTAATGCTTGGCAATGTTCACCACGAGCCGCAGATTGTGCTCGATCATTTTCTGGCGGGCCTGAAAATCGCCCTGCACTACGCGCCGTGCCAAGGCGCGTTCTTCATCAGGTGTCAGCAGCGGACTGTGCCCGATTTCGTTCAGATAAATCTGGGTAACGTCACCGGTGCTTTCGTAGACAGGAGCGTCTGCTTCCTCGGCAGCAACAGACTCCGCCTCACCATCCCCTTCTGCTTCATTCTCGATTGACTCGAGGTCTTCTTCCTCAAGTAACGCTTCGTCTTCCAGGATATCGATTTGATCGTTCATGGTTAGTCTGAGTGGATGTATTTGGCTGGATCGACCGGTTTACCAAATCTGCGAATTTCAAAGTGCAGCTTGACCTGGTCGGCATCGGTATTGCCCATCTCCGCGATCTTTTCACCCTTCTTGACGATGTCGCCCTCCTTGACCAGCAACTTGCTGTTATGCGCATACGCGCTCAAGAACTCGGTGTTGTGCTTGATGATGATCATTTTGCCGTACCCGCGCAGGCCACTTCCGGCATAAACCACCTTACCAGACGCTGACGCAACAACAGACTGCCCCATTTTCCCGAGAATATCAATACCTCTGCTTTCATCACTGAAAGCTTTGGCCGGCTGGCCGGAAGTCGGCCATATCCATGCCACGTCGCCTGAAGCGGCTTCCGCCGGGGCGGATGCGGGCCCGGAGGCCGCTTTTACGTTACTTTTTGTAACACTATCGGACGTTACTGCAATTTCTGAAGCCACCACCGGTCGGGGCGTTGTAATGCTGTCTTGCTGTGGTTTTGATGCAACGGCGGGCCCTTCCGCCATGGCCGCAATGGCGCTGGCGTTCTGCGCGCTATAGGGCAACTTCATGGCTTTGGGGTAACTTTTATTCACAGCAACCGGAGCAGTAACCGGTGTATTAACCGGCGCAGCGTCCTTGAGCGGTTTGACCTCTACGCCGCTATTGGTTGCAATGGCGGCACTCCCCGGCGGGGTCAAACGCAATACCTGGCCGACCTTGATGGCGTTGACGTCATCCAGATTGTTCCATGCGGCCAGATCGCGCCACGCCACGCCATGATCCATGGCAATGCGGTACAAACCATCTCCCTTCTGGACGATATAAGTCTCTGCGCCCGGGCTGACGGCGACGGGGGCACCGGAGGTGACGGGTTTGGCGGTGGAGGCACTTGAACTGGCGGTGGCAGAACTGCCCTGCTGGTAGTGATCGACAATGGGGGCTGGCTGGGAGGGCTGATTGGCGCAGGCGGCCAGCAACAATGCAGTAGCGGGGGCAATAAGGCGCTGCCAGTTCACTCAATTTCTCCTGATATTTTTGATCTGATATTACGGATGACCAATTGTTCTTGGCTTGTGTAACAAGCGCATGTATGAGGCACTGGTTTATGTAACCAGGCCAATGCAAAAATTCACGCCATACCCGGTAAGAGCGGGACAAACTTCACCCGCTCCAGCCGTTGTTCGACCGGGCCTTCCGGGGTGATTTCAATCATGCGCAGTTCTTGCGTATCGCCCCCGACCGGAAAAATCATCCGCCCGCCCGGTTTAAGCTGGGCAATCATGACCTCGGGCACGATGGGCGCTGCGGCCGTCAGCATGATCACGTCAAACGGCCCGCTATCAGGCAGGCCACGGCTACCGTCGCCATGACGCAGCCGTGTATTGAGAACCCCCAGGGTAGATAAACGTTCCCGCGCCTGCCTGGCGAGGCCGCCAATCCGCTCGATCGAATAAACGGTTTTAAAGAACTGGGCGAGGACGGTGGTCTGGTAGCCGCAGCCGGTGCCAATTTCCAGCACTTTGTCCCGCTGCGGCGCGCCCAGCGCCAATTCAGTCATACGGGCGACAATATACGGCTGGGAAATCGTCTGCCCGTGCCCGATGGGCAAGGACATATCGTCATACGCTTTGTGCGAGATAGCCTCGTCAACAAAGGCGTGCCGGGGTACTTCACCCATGACGGTCAGGACTTCCGGGTGGGTAATCCCCTGACTTTTGAGACGGTCGATCATGCGGGTGCGCGTGCGGGCAGATGTCATGCCCATGCCGGGCACATTATTGAAATTCATGCGCATAGCCATTTCGACACCGTCTCCAGTCCGGTATAGGCAGTCAGATCGATGGAAAGCGGCGTCACCGAGACAAAACCATTGGCCACCGCGTAAAAGTCCGTGCCTTCGCCACACACGGCTGCCCCGCCCACCGGCCCCACCCACCAGATGGGATCGCCGCGGGGGTTTTCGTCTTTGATGACCGAGGCGGCGCGATGCCGCCGACCCAGGCGCGTGGTGAGCTTGCCACGAATTTCGCCATAAGGGACATCAGGCACGTTCACATTCAATAAGGTTGGCTGATCGAACGGCTGCTTGATGCTTTGGGCCACCAGATCCAGTGCGACTTGCGCCGCCGTTTCAAAGTGCTGCGGGTTGCGCGACGCCAGTGAAAATGCCAGCGATGTCACCCCCAGCAGATACCCTTCAGTCGCAGCGGCCACGGTGCCGGAATAAATCGTGTCGTCGCCCATATTGGCGCCGTGGTTGATGCCGGAGATCACCAGATCGGGCATGGACTCCATCAAGCCCGTTGCGGCCAGATGCACGCAGTCCGTAGGCGTGCCGTTGACGTACAAAAACCCGTTGGGCGCCCGCCGGACATTGAGCGGACGGTCCAGCGTCAAAGAATTGCTGGACCCGCTCCTGTCGCGCTCGGGCGCGCAAACCATGACCTCGTGCTCTTGCGCCAGTGCTGCAGCCAATGCCGCAATTCCGGTCGCGAAATACCCATCATCATTGGAAACTAATATACGCATGCGGCCTCCACTGCGGCGTATTCTAGCCGGATGCAGGGTGGGCGCGAAGCAGTGGCAGAACGAGCGTTGCGTATTGCCGCCTTGCCGGAGGGGATGGGGTGCGCAAAATGGCCGCTGGCGGGGCTTTGGGCTGTCAAGCCGCCCCGCTCTTTGTGGCAGCGTGATCACCCGCCGCCATATCAGACGCCTGCCACATACACCTGTGGCAGGTCAGTGGAGCGTGCGCGGTACGGAGAGCAAAAATTCGGGGATTTGCGCGTCAAACAGGGTGCCGTCGGTGGTGCGCATCTGATAGCTGCCGCGCATGGTGCCCACCGGGCACTCCAGTGTCGTGCCGCTCATATATTCAAATGATTGCCCGGGCTCTAGCACTGGCTGCTCGCCAATCACCCCAAGGCCGCTCACTTCCTGCTCGCGGCCTTCCATGTCACGAATGATCCAGTGTCTGGAAATCAATTGCACCGTCACCGCGCTACGATTGGTGATGGCGATGCGGTAGGCAAAAACGTAGTGGTCTTCCGTCTCATCAGACTGGTCCGGCACATAACTGGCCTGCGGGACGATCTCGATCACGAATTCCGGCTTTTCGCTCATATTGTTCATGCCTGTTTTCAGGGTGTTTTACATATTAGCAGCGCATGCCAACGGGCTACAGCCCTTCTGCGATACAATTGCGTGAAGTGTCTTATCCCTTTCACGGAGTTTTTCATGGCCGAATACCGCATCGCCCCCAGCATCCTCTCTGCCGACTTTGCCCGACTGGGTGAAGAAGTGCGCAACGTCTCCGAGGCCGGGGCCAGCCTGATTCACTTTGACGTCATGGACAACCACTATGTGCCCAACCTGACCATCGGCCCGATGGTCTGTGAGGCCATTCGCCCGCATACCACGCTGCCCATCGACGTGCATTTGATGGTCAAGCCGGTTGATCGCATCATTCCGGATTTTGCCAAGGCCGGCGCCAATATCATCACTTTCCACCCGGAAGCCTCTGATCACATCGACCGCTCGCTGGGCTTGATCCGCGAACATGGCTGCCAGTCTGGCCTCGTGTTCAACCCGGCAACTTCACTGGATTATCTGGATTACGTGCTGGACAAGGTCGACATGGTACTGCTGATGTCGGTCAATCCGGGTTTCGGCGGCCAATCGTTTATTCCGGAAATGCTGGAAAAAGCCCGCCAGGCCCGCGCCAAGCTGGATAAGTACAAAGATAAAACCGGCCGCCATATCCATCTGGAAATCGATGGTGGCGTCAAAGTCGACAATATTGGCCAGATTGCTGCAGCGGGTGTCGATACCTTTGTGGCCGGCTCGGCGATTTTTGGCCATCCGGACTACCGCGCCATCATCGCCGCCATGCACGGAGAAATCGACCGCCACGTCGCCGGCTAAGGGCTTGTCATGGATATCAAGGCTTTTGCATTTGATCTGGACGGCACGCTGGTCGATTCAATTGCTGATCTGGCCCGCGCCGCCAATGCCGCGCGCGCCGATCTGGCGCTGACCCCGCTGACCGAGGCACGCGTTGCCAGTTTTGTCGGCGACGGTGCGTCGTCGCTGGTGGCGCGTACGCTGGCTGATGACTACGCAGCGGAGTTCACCGGCACGGCGCTGCAAAAAGAGGCGATGAACCACTTCGATCTGCACTACAAACGCGGACTAACGATCGATACCACGTTCTACCCGCAAGTGCAGATTACCCTCTCACGTTTGCATGAGCGTGGCTTTGCCCTGGCCATTGTCACCAACAAGCCGGAACGCTACACGCTGCCCTTGTTGCGGGCGCTGGGGGTAAGCGAGCATTTTGAAGTGGTGGTGGCCGGCGATACCTTGCCACAAAAAAAACCATCGGCAGCGCCGTTGCTACATGTGGCAGAACGCTTGCACGTCAGTCCGGCAGAGCTACTGATGGTGGGTGACTCCAAAAATGACGTGCTGGCGGCGCAAGCAGCCGGCTGCCCGGTCGTGGCGGTGAGTTATGGGTACGGCAGCAATCTGGATGATTTGGGCGCTGATCGCGTTATCCATCATTTTGCTGATCTGCTGGAGTTCATTGACTAGTGCTGTAGCTGGTCATGCCTACCCTCCGCACCCTATAAAAAAAGCGCCATCTGGCGCTTTTTTTATAGGGGCTCAAGCATTCAGCGCTTGCGGTGATAGTCCACCCAGGCAAAACGTGCGCCACTGGCTTCATCTACCGCCGTTTCACGTGCGGTTTCCTGCCATTGGGCACGATCAAACTCCGGAAAGTACGCGTCGCCCTCGGGCGCCAGTTCAACCTCGGTCAGGTACAGCGCGTCGGCCACCGCCAAAGATTGACGATAAATCTCCCCACCGCCAATCACAAAGACCCGCGCTGCATCGGCACACGCCGCCACAGCCGCTTCAATGCCGGAATAAGCCTCTGCGCCAGCGGCTTGCCAGTCAGGCTGGCGGGTAATGACCAGATTGCGGCGTCCGGGCAGCGGGCGGCCCAGTGAGTCCCATGTTTTGCGTCCCATCAAAATGGGTTGGCCCAGTGTGCGCGCCTTGAAGCGCTTCAGGTCTTCCGGCAAGCGCCACGGCAAGCGGTTTTCGATACCGATGACGCCATTGCTGCCCATAGCGGCAATCAGGACGACTTCAGGGCGGTGGCTCATGGATTAACTCCGGCAAGGGGTGAAAGGCGGCATTGTGGGCGAAGCCGCGCGCCGGAGCAACGGCAGCGCCCCAGGCATTCAGCGGTAACAGGTACAATACGCCTTTGATTGTCTGATACCGGATTGACGCAATGACTGTGCAAGCTCTCGACGACCAGGAATTTGATCGCCTGGATACCTTCCTGATGTGTCCGCGTACGCCTGAAGCCACCATGGATCTGGAAATGCTGGATGGCTTTCTGGTGGCGCTGAACATTGGCCCGGAAGAAGTGCCGGAAGACGAGTGGCTGCCGGCCGTGTTTGATGGTCAGGTGCCTGAGTTCTCTGACAAGATCGAAGCCGACGACATCATGGATCTGATCCGCCGTCACGCGGCCACGGTGCGTGAGGCGTTTTCGGCCAAGAGCCGCGTGCGTCCGGGTGAAGAGCCGCTCTACTACCCGCTCATCCTGAATGACGAAGGCCTGGATGAGAAATGGCAGGAGACCATCGGCCAGTACTGGGCGTCCGGTTTTCACGCCGGCGTCGCCGTGCGTGAAGAAGCCTGGCAAAACGAGATGGACGAAAGCGATGACTTCTACAACACCATCGCCCGAATCATTGCGCTGGAACTGGGCCACGACCCGGATGACGAAGAAGAAAAGAAACTCACCATCAAACAGCGCGAAGACCGGCTGGATGAACTGCCATGGCTGATTGAAGAACTGATGTACTTCTGGCTGGAAAAGCGCTTTGGCAAGGTCGAAACCGTCAAGAACGAAGAACCCAAGGTTGGCCGTAACGACCCCTGCCCGTGTGGCAGCGGCAAAAAATACAAGAAATGCCACGGCGCTTGATCCAGGCATATTCTCTATCCATTTATTCTCAAATCTCACTACTCTCTGACGACTGACCCGCCCATGTACCGTCTTGTTATCCAGGCTCCAGATATTGAAACCCCCAATCTCAAGCAACTGGCGCGTTTGTCTGGCGCCGGTGAAATCCAGGCGGTAAACCAGCAGGCATTTCACCTCTTGGGTGCAGATATCGCCAACAAAGAAGCCGTCGCGGATTTTTGCGAATCTGTGCAGCACGATTGGGCGTTTATCCCGGAAGACCTGCACGTGGGCGATATTGGCCTTGTGGTGATGGATATGGATTCCACCCTGATCACCATTGAGTGTATTGACGAGATTGCCGATATGGTCGGCATCAAGCCGCAGGTAGCCGAGATCACCGCTGCAGCCATGCGGGGCGAGCTGGATTTCAAAGAGAGCCTGACCCGCCGCGTGGCCTTGCTGGCCGGGCTGGATGCCAGTGCTCTGCAGCGCGTATACGACGAACGTCTCAAGCTGATGGCCGGGGCAGAAGTCATGCTCAAGGGTTTCCAGGCTGCCGGGGCGAAAACGCTGCTGATTTCTGGCGGTTTTACCTTCTTCACCAACAAGCTGCAAAGCCGCCTGAATCTGACCCGCACCATTGCCAACGAGCTGGAAATCATCGACGGCAAGCTCACTGGCCGGGTGATTGGCGACATCGTCGATGCCCAGCGCAAGAAATCCGAGTTAATCCGCATGCGCGAAGAATTGGG
>JASLES010000464.1 GCA_030151005.1 Silvimonas sp. | reverse complement strand
GGCGTGAAGATATCCAGCCTGACGGCGGAGATCGGCCGCTTAAGCCAGGCGCTGAATAATCTGGGTTCGGTCAACCTGGCGGCGCTTGAAGAGTTGAATAGTGCACGCGAGCGTCAGCAATATCTGGATGCCCAGGCGGGTGATCTGGCCGCAGCAGTAGAAACGCTGGAAAATGCCATTCGCCGGATCGACCGGGAAACGCGTGCGCTCTTGCAAGAAACCTATGACACGGTCAACGGCAACCTGCAGGAATTGTTCCCCTTGCTGTTTGGTGGCGGACACGCAGAACTGATGCTGACCGGTGACGAAATTCTGGATGCCGGGCTGACCATTCTGGCGCAGCCGCCCGGCAAGAAGAACAGTACGATCCATTTGTTATCGGGTGGCGAGAAAGCACTGACCGCGCTAAGTCTGGTATTCTCGCTGTTCCGGCTGAATCCGGCGCCTTTTTGCTTGCTGGATGAAGTTGACGCACCACTGGATGACGCCAACACGCTGCGATTCTGCGAGCTGGTCAAAAAGATGGCCGAACGCACGCAATTCCTCTATATCAGTCACAATCGGCTGACTATGGAGATGGCGGCGCAACTCGTTGGTGTCACCATGCAGGAACAAGGGGTTTCACGCGTGGTGGCGGTCGATATCGAGACCGCCTTGTCCATGCGCGATGCCGCAACCGTTTGATGAATTTGCCGCCTTTCCCGTGAAACGGGGCAGGGGCCAACACAGATAAATACAGCCCGGAATCATGACAGATTTGCAACTTGGTTCGCTGATCGCTGGTGGTGCCATTGTCGCCGCCGTCTACGCATTCAACTGGTGGCAAGAACACCGCTACCGCAAGCAGGCCGCCAAAGCCTTCTCCCGCAATCAGCCAGATGTGCTGCTTGAAACACCGCAGAACGTGGTGCGCAAAGGGGATGCACAACGGCTGGAGCCTGCGCTCAATACCCCGTCTTTCAACGCCGGCGATGTGCGTGAAGAACCGGTCCTGGCCGGCCATACCGTGGCTGAAGTGTTTCAGGATGACGAGGCAGCCCAGCCGGAGCCCGCCTGGACTGCACCTGAGCCCGTCGCGCCACGCCCGCAGACCGCCGCCCAGCCGGCTGGCGCCTTTGCGCCCCAGCCTGCCACGACCACCGACGAAGACGCAGAGACCAGCTTGCTCGACCCCGCTTTTGATTTCATTGCCGAAGTGCACGCTGGTGTAGATATCCCGGCAGGCGAAGTGCCACCGTTCCCGGCCGCCAAACGCGTACGCGTCATTGGCCTGAACGAAGCCGGCCAGTGGCAGACTGTTTACGGCAGCACCGGCAACGCGTTCAGCGAATTGCGGATGGGCCTGCAACTGGTCGATCGCCAGGGTGCACTGACTCAGGAACAGCTGAACGGTTTTTGTATGGCCGTGCAGCAGTTTGCTGATGAACACGATGCATCGGTGACGTTCCCGCAGCGCTCGGCCAAGCTTTCTGCCGCAGCACAGCTGGATGAATTCTGCGCCTCCGTGGATGTGTTGATCGGGCTGAATGTGATGGCGACCGGCAACCCGCTGCCCATGGAAAAAGTGCGCGTGCTGGCTGAACACGCCGGTCTGGTGAAGGCGCCGGATGGCACGTTCCAGTACCGTAGCGAAAGCGGTAAGAGCTTGTTCTCGCTGACCAATCACGATCAGTCACCGTTTGGCACGACCTCGGAAGGCGTCACGCTGTTATTCGACGTGCCACGCGCCGCCGGCGGCCTCTCGGTGTTCGAATACGTTTGTCAGTTTGCCATTCAGTTGTGCACCCAATTGGGCGCAACGCTGGTCGACGATAACGGCAAGCCGCTCACCAATGCCAGCCTGACCAATATCCACCAGCAACTGGCCCAGATTTACACGCGTATGGATGAACAAGGCATTGAGCCGGGCTCGCCTGTAGCCTTGCGTTTGTTTGCCTGATGAACCATACCAGGATTGATTGCAACACACGGGGCCAGATGGCCCCGTGCCAGCTCTGACGGACCGCATCATGACCCAGGTTACCGAACAGGCGGCGCAATTGCGCCGCCTTTTGCATCAATACGCCCTTGAGTACTACGTACTGGACAACCCGACCGTACCGGATGCCGAGTACGACCGCTTGTTCCGCCAGTTGCAAGCGCTGGAGATGGCGCACCCTGAACTCGTCACCCTGGATTCGCCCACGCAACGGGTGGGTGGCGCGCCGCTGCCGGAATTTGCCAGCGTCACGCACCGTGTGCCCATGCTGTCGCTCAACAACGCGTTTGAAGACGATGACATCACCGCGTTTGACCGCCGTGTCCGGGAAGGGTTGGGTCTTGATGAAGTGACCTACGATGTCGGGCCCAAATTTGATGGGCTAGCCATGTCGCTCACCTACGAGAATGGCGTGCTGGTGCAAGCCGCAACCCGGGGCGATGGCGCCACGGGTGAGGATGTCACCCGCAATGTACGCACCATCAATGCCATTCCGCTGCGTTTGCAGCAGCGCGACGGCGTGATATTGCCCAGCTTGCTCGAAGTTCGCGGCGAGGTGCTGATGTTCAAGAAAGACTTTGAACGCCTCAATGCCGATCAAACCGCCAAGGGCCTGAAAACCTTTGCTAATCCGCGCAACGCTGCGGCGGGCTCGCTACGCCAGCTTGATTCGCGCATTACCGCATCTCGCCGGCTGGCGTTCTTTGCCTACGGCATTGCCACCTGTGAAGGCGTGACTCCGCCCAATTCGCAATCGGGCGTGATGGACTGGTTTGGTACGCTGGGTCTGCCCATTTGCAAAGAGCGGGATCGGGTCAAGGGTGCAGAAGGCTTGCTGGCGTACTACCAGCGCATTGGCGACAAGCGTCCGACCCTGCCGTACGAGATTGACGGCGTGGTGTACAAAGTAGACAGCTTTGCCCAGCAAGAAGAACTGGGCTTTGTCTCCCGCGCGCCGCGCTGGGCGATTGCGCACAAATATCCTGCGCAAGAAGCGCTGACCATTGTGGACGCCATCGATGTTCAGGTTGGGCGAACCGGCGCTATCACGCCCGTGGCTCGGCTGCAGCCTGTGTTTGTGGGTGGAGTGACCGTCACCAACGCTACGCTGCATAACGAAGATGAAGTCCGCCGCAAGGATGTACGGGTTGGCGATACCGTGATTGTGCGCCGTGCAGGTGATGTGATCCCGGAGGTGGTAGGCGTCGTGCTGGAGCGCCGGCCCATGATCGATCAGCCCTGCGGTGACTTGTTCAACCCGCAACAGGTTCCACGCGAGCCCGCGTACAGCCTGCCCAAAAGCTGCCCGGTGTGTGGTTCGCACGTGGTGCGGGAAGAAGGTGAGGCCATTGCGCGTTGTTCAGGTGGGTTGTTTTGTTCGGCACAGCGTAAAGAGGCTATCTGGCATTTTGCCGGCCGCCGCGCCATGGATATTGACGGCCTGGGCGGCCGTTATATCGATAACCTGGTGGAGCTGGATTAC
>JASLES010000389.1 GCA_030151005.1 Silvimonas sp. | reverse complement strand
AAATACAGAAAGACTCTGAACTGCAATTGGTGGGTGAAGCCGCCAGCTCCACCGAACTTTTCCCCATGCTGGAGAGTACGTCCTGCAACGTGGTGGTCACTGATTACGCCATGCCGGGCGGCAAGTTTGGCGATGGCCTGCCCATGCTGCAGATGTTGCAGCGGCGCTATCCTCACGTGCAGATTGTGGTCATGACCATGCTGGATAATCCGGCGCTGATTCATACCATCCAGAAAGCCGGTATCCGCGCCGTCATCAACAAGAGTGACAAGCTATCCCACGTCAATCCGGCCATCCACGCGGTTTTCCGGGGTAGCAGCTATTTGCCGGCTTCAGTCAAAGAGTTGCTGGCAACCATGGGTTCGACGCACAAGGAAAACCTCTTGTCCAAGCGCGAAACCGAAGTCTTGCGCATGTGCGCAACGGGGCTGCCCGTGGTCGAAATTGCCCGCATCTGCAATCGGAGTTCCAAGACCATCAGCACCCAGAAAGTAGTGGCCATGCGCAAGCTGGGTCTGGAAACCGACTACGATCTTTATCAGTACGCGGTCAGCACAGGTCTGATCAGCGCAGCCAACTAAGCGTCGATCACCCGTTGTTATGGCGCAGATAATTTACCGGTGGTGTTTGAACATCACCGGTCTGATTGTCGCGCATGCTTTTGCTATTTGTAGTTCAGTCTGTGGCTCCTCCATCCCGGATTTGCTATTAGGGTGACGGCAATTTCATTATGTAAAAAATTCGTGTGAAATTTAATAATCAGGTTTGCCTGATTAAGAAATCTCTTAACAATTTGCAGAATTGACCCCGATATCGCGCTAGCTATTTCTGGCTGGCGCAGTGGCATCACAATGGGGTCAGTAATGAGAAAATTGTTAACGTTGGGCAAGTGGAAAGAACTCTCGCTCAGCGTGGGCCAGATCCGCACGCTGGTCTGGTGGCTAACCGCCATGTCGGTGCTGGGCGTGCTGGCGGGCGGCTTGGCGCTGATGGCCAGACACGTCAATGCAGAGGCGACTCTGATGGCGCAGCAATTTGCCCAGGTCAGCCAGGATGCCTATAGCCGAGTTGACGTCGCCCGTAGAAAAACCCTCGATGCCCAAGTGATTCTGGAGCAAATGGCCGCGCTGGATGCGCCGCTGGATCCAGCACTCCAGGATGGCGCGACCTGGATGACCCAACTCAAGTTACAGGGATTGCGCCAATACCGGGGCTTGCCAGTGAGCCGACCCGGCCAGGATATGAAAGCGGATGCTCGCCTGAGTACCCTGGCGCAATTGCTTTCTGCCGGCTGGCGCATCAATAACGAAGCGTTTCGTGATGTGCGCAATGCTTATCTGCTTGATCTGAAAAAAGACCAGTTTGTGGTTATCCCGCGCTGGCAGGGTGAAGCGCAAGACAAACTGGACAACGCAACCTGGCGCAATCGTTATATCGACCAGATACTGGCACGCGCGCGCTCCGCAGACGTATTGCAGCAACTCTATGCTGAGCCACAGCAGCCACTGCTGCTGATGCCGGGTACTGATCCATTAAGTGGCAAAGATGTCATCACCTATGCCCAACTGATCCAGGTCCGTGGCCAGATCGTGGCCATTCTGATGGTTGATTTTGCTGCCAGCGCCATGTTGCCGGAGCAACCGGGCGCCATGCTGCCGGGCGGCCTGACGATGGCGCCAGCCTTTGCACCAGATCACTTGTTTGCGCGCACACCGCAGGATATCGCCCGTGTACGTGCGGTGGCACCGCTATTTGCATCTGCTGAGGTAGATGAACCGGATATGGCGCCCTGGCGCGTGCTGCTGCGCGACCACGCCTTGCTTTTGTCACAACAACAGGGCGACTGGCTATTTCGGACCGTGGTGCCGATGAACGCGCTATGGCCCGCGCTGGGGCCGCAATTGCTGCAGACACTGGGTGTTACCCTGGCGATCATGGCGGGTCTGTTGTGCTGGATGGCACTGATTGATACCCGCATTTTGCGCCCCACCTTGCGCCAATCAAGATCCATGCAGGAAAGCGAGGCGCTCGGCCGGGCCATGCTGCGGATTGCGCAAGTGGGCCTTCTGGTGGTGCGTGTACATGACTGTCGCATCGTCCGTGCAAATGGCCTTGCCCGCAAACAGGTAGAAGGCGCCGCTTCAGGCGAACTGGCGCGCCTTGTCGCGCAATCTTTGCAGGCCAGCTCGACGACGGATCGCAGCGATGCCGTCGCGCGTATTGAGTTTTCTCTGGCGGACAAAAAGGGCGACTTGCGTTTGCTGGACGTTTGCGCGGCGGCAACGCAGGAACAAGGTGTGGCTTGTCTGCTGCTGGCGCTGGATGATCGCACGCAAGAGCATCACGCTAGAGCGCACCTGAATGCCGCCGTGGCGGAGGCAGCGCAGGCCAATCGCGCCAAATCTGCTTTCCTCGCGACGATGAGCCACGAAATCCGCACGCCCTTGAACGGCATGCTGGGTGGGTTGGAGCTATTGTCCATGACTGCGCTGGATGATCAGCAGCGCGAGCGGCTGGATGTGGTCCGCCGCAGCTCGGGTAATCTGATTGCAACCATCAACGATGTGCTGGATTTCTCCAAGATCGAAGCCGGCCAGATGATCATCCGCCCAGCCCCCTGTAGCGTGCTGGAGGTCGTGGAAGGCGTAGCGCGCAACTTTGCGGATATCGCTGCCCAAAAAGGGCTGGATCTGTATTGCCTGATCGACCCGGTATTGCAGCAACCCGTTTTGCTTGATGGTATGCGGCTAGAGCAAGTGTTGAGCAACCTGGTCAGCAATGCCATCAAGTTCACAGGCAAAGGCAAGGTGGTCCTTGCGGCAAACCGGGTTCAGACCGGCGACGCACCATCCGTGCTGGAACTCAAAGTGATCGATACCGGCATTGGTATTGCACCAGAAGACCAGAAGCGTCTGTTCGAACCTTTTATCCAGGCAGAGCAATCCGACACGCGCAGCTATGGCGGTACGGGGCTTGGATTGTCGATCTGCAAGCGCCTGATCGGCTTGATGGAAGGTGAGATCACACTGAATAGCGAGCTGGGATTTGGTGCTGCTTTCCGCATTAGCGTACCGCTGGCGCCGGTACCCGACACAACGTCGGCCACGGCGCCGGTCTCTCTGCGGGGGGTGTCGGTACAACTGGCCTTGTCTATGCCAGAGATGGAAAACGATCTTGCACACTGGTTGCGTTGGCATGATGCCACCGTGCTGAGCGAGGATACCACCGGCGCGGCGGATACCCTGGTGGTGCTGGACAGCGTGGGCCAGGCCGCTGGCCTGACCGGCGACGTGGTACTGAGCGCCGGCATGGGCCGTGATGCGCAGGCCAGACCCGCCCGTGTCTCCTGGTTCAACCGTCAGGAACTCCTCAACATTCTGCTCATGCTGGCAGGGCGGGGCGCACCAGCTGCCAACGTCGAAGCGCAGGCCCAGCCAGGGGCGCCAGCACGCCGCCGGGTGTTGCTGGTGGAAGACAACCCGATCAACCAGGCCGTGATGCGCACGCAGTTTGAAGCGCTAGGGCAATCTGTCGACGTGGTCGGAGACGGGCAGGCGGCGCTGGCCCGCATTGGGCAATCCAGTTACGACCTGATCGTGACGGACATCCAGATGCCGCGTATGGATGGTTATACCCTGACGCGCACCCTGCGCACCCAGGGCGTCACGCTGCCCGTCGTGGCGATTACGGCCAATGTGTACCAGGACGAACACGCGCGCTGCCACGCTGCCGGTGTTGACCGCTGCCTGATCAAACCCGTGCAGATGGCCGATTTGCGCCAGTTGCTCATTGAACTGGATGGCGATCCGGGCGCCGAGATTGTGCCGGCGGACACGCCCCAACTGCCGATCGCACTGATTATCAATACCCTGCAAAGCGATCTGGATACCTTGCGCCAGGCTTGGCAACAACAGGATTTGCCTGCACTAAAAGCACGGGCCCACGCACTGGGTGGCGGGCTGGCCGTATTGGGCCACTCGGATATGAGTGATCTGGCGCGGGCCATGGAGCAAGCCGCTGCCGGGAACGACAAGCCAGCGCTGGCCAAGGCCTGGGGCATGCTGGAAACACAACTCGATCACATTCTTGCCAGCTTGCGCGCGGGCAAACGCACATCTGCCATGGCGTCTGCCCCGCAATACTCAGGAGAACTTCATTGAAGGCCCAACAAGAACAACGCATTTCCAGCGTATTACTCGCAGATGATCACCAACTGGTGACCTGGGGCGTACGCCAGGCGCTGGCCAGCCTGCCGGAGGTCCAGGTTTGTGGCGAGGCCACCGATTCCACCCGTGTGATGGAGTTGATCGAGAAACTGCGGCCCGACATGCTGGTGACTGATCTGAATATGCCCGGTGGCCAGCATGGGGATGGGCTGACGTTACTGGGCAAATTGCGCCGCCGCTACCCTGACTTGTCCATCATCGTACTGACCATGGTGCGTAACCCCCCGTTGCTGGTGTTGGTTTGGCAATTGGGCGTACAAGGTCTGTTACTGAAAAACGACGGGCCGGATGAGATTCGCAAAGCGGTGAAATGGAGTCTGGAAGGCAATCGCTACCTGAGCCGTCAGGTGGCCACCTTGCTGGAAGAAGCGCGCGGCAATGCCGGTTTTACCCAGCATGGCGCACTCACTGGCGCCGCGCTGAGCGAGGCCGAGCGCGAAATCTTGCGGATGTACGTGAGTGGAATGACGATTTCTGAAATTGCCGCCACGATCCACCGCAGCGTCAAAACGGTCAGCGGCCAGAAAATGACCGGCATGCGCAAGCTGGGCGTGAATACCAGCAAAGA
This sequence comes from Silvimonas sp., assembly GCA_030151005.1. Classification (GTDB taxonomy): domain Bacteria; phylum Pseudomonadota; class Gammaproteobacteria; order Burkholderiales; family Chitinibacteraceae; genus Silvimonas. The sequence continues at coordinate 761 of JASLES010000389.1, read as the reverse complement.
ACTGTTCGAATATGCCCGACAAGAGGGCATGTTGGGGTAGTCGACCACAACATATAGAGCGGCGTACTTGCCTTGAATCACCGGTGGCCACAACGTGGTTTGAAAGATCGGGTTGCGACACAAGTGGGGCGGATACAAAAAAAGGCGCAATCAAGCGCCTTTTTTTTGGTCAGCAGGGCAAATGACAAATCGGGTTGGTCTATGAGGGTGTGGCCAGGGTGAAATGCGCCGGTCAAAGGGGGGTCGACACAAATACCACAATCATTTGTGTTTCCGTAAGGACACTTGCCATTGTAATGATTGGCAAATATATTTTGGTTTTTGTAAGCAATAGAAAGATAATTTCTGATGTTTTGTCAGTATTGGTTCGTGTTTTTGGTTTGATCCATTCCTCATCGCACACCGCACCATAAAAACAGGAAACATCCCATGAAATGCGCGCTCTACAAGGCCAGCCGCCTGGCCTTGCTGTGGGTGGCCGGCTGGACCACCGCACCCGTTATGGCCGTGATCAATACCGATCTGCCCGTCAGAACTGAACGATATGCGGTTTACTATCAGCTTGATACGCATGGTGCCGCCATTACCACCATTGATTACACGGTGCGAATTCTTAAAGATTCATCCGTAGCAGATGTCCGGCAGCAAACCATTGGCCACAGCACCAGTATTGAAACAGCCGATATTCTGGAAGCCGAGACAATCAAGGCGGACGGCAAGCACATTACCGTGCCCAAAGATAATTACCAATTGGTGGTGCA
>JASLES010000361.1 GCA_030151005.1 Silvimonas sp. | reverse complement strand
CTGGCTTTCAGCGCGTTCAGGTACTCCGCCACCTGCCGCTGTTCTGCCGCGCTGGCAAAAACCGAGATCACACCGGTCTCCGGGTGGACCAGGACCTGATTGCCTGGCTCCGGGATAGCTGCCGGATTGCTGGTGGAGGCCGCGGAAGTGCCAATCCGGCCGGCATCAGCGAGGTTTTTCTCGATACGGGATAGTCGCTCTGCCGCGTCCAGCCCGGTATTGCCCCGGCTCACCGCCGCATCTGCCGCTGCCGCGGCGAGCATGCCGGGTGTGAGTGTTTGAGGATGGGCGGCTCCGGTAGGCGTGATATGCAGCATGGCCCGCAACTGGGTTTCAAGGCGTTCCCAGAATGTGTTGTCGGCACTGGTCAAGACATCGGTGGTGGAACTGTTGGCATTGCGGTCGGACAGACCGATGCCCGTGGCACCGCCCGTCGGCCCCACGGATGTCGCCAGGCTGACCGAAGACTTCACCCTGCGGGATAAATTGAAATAGTCCACCTGATAGGTGCGCCAGACGGGTTGATCTGGCATCACGGTCAAGACACCGTCAGTTACGAACCAGTACAAAGGCACTTGCCGCGAGATGCGTTCAAGGATTTGCGGCAGGGTCTGATCATGCGCGTTTAGCGAGACCTCGCCAGTCAGTTGCGGCGAGATATCGACATTGACCTTGGCGTCCCGTGCGAGTGTAAACAGTAAGGATGCGACGGGCAGCTTGTACGCCACCACTGAATACAGCGGCGGTTTCGGCGCGACCATGCGAGGCGCGCTCGCTACCGCCTGCGTTGCGGGCGCCGTAACAGCTGCTGGCAAAGATCCAGTCAGATGGCCGGCAGGCAGCGAACCGGGTTCAGCCTGGTTGGCACAGCCAACCCCAAACAAACAGGAAATCAGCAGGAGTGTGAATTTTGCCGTTTTGCATTTCAAAAGACCTGACATACCAGCCTGGTGCAAAGCTAATGTTGCCCAAACGGTACGCTTTGTCAGGCTAAAAAAGATTGATGTTGGTTAACACCAAGAATTCACATAATTATGTCTGTCCGTTACCTGTCGTTTGTTGAATAAATTGTGCGCACGATACGTCATGACATATTCATAGGACTGGCGGCAAAGCCGCTTTCCACCTAAAATAGGCAGCCCTTGTACTCATCAGTCTAACCAGGCTCGCATGACATCCCCGCTTGTTCAGCTCGACCGGGTCCGCTTTGGCTATTCCGACCGCGACATTCTTACCGATGTATCGCTGACGATCGCGCGCGGCCAGGTGGTGGCGATCATGGGCGGTTCGGGCTCCGGCAAGACCACGCTGCTGCGGCTGATTGGTGGCCAGGTCAAAGCGCAATCCGGCGCAGTCCTGGTCGATGGCGAAGACGTCGGCACGCTGTCCGAGAGTCGCATGTATAACATGCGGCGCAAGCTGGGCATGCTGTTCCAGTTCGGCGCGCTGTTTACGGACCTCTCGGTCTATGACAACGTTGCTTTTCCCCTGCGGGAACGCACCAACCTGCCAGAAACCGTGATTCGTGATCTGGTTTTGATGAAGCTTCAGGCCGTGGGTCTGCGTGGCGCGCACACCCTGATGCCGTTTGAGCTGTCTGGCGGCATGGCACGCCGGGTCGCGCTAGCGCGGGCGATCGCGCTGGACCCGATGCTGATGATGTACGACGAGCCCTTCACCGGGCTGGACCCGATTTCCCTGTCTACCATTGGCCAACTGGTGCGCGAACTTAACGACGCACTGGGCGCCGCTTCGATCATCGTCACGCACGATGTAACCGAATCGCTGGCCATGGTGGACTATGTGTATTTCCTCTCTGGCGGCCGCGTGGTGGGCCAGGGGACGCCTGATGAAATTCGCGCTTCCAGCGAGCCTTTCATCAAACAGTTTATTAATGGTGAACGGGACGGCCCGCTGCCGTTCCACAAACCAGCGCCTGACTACGCGCTTGATCTGGGGTTGGCGCATGACTGATCGCACTGGCAACCCTTTTGTCCGTTTCTTTTCAGCAATCGGCCACCCGTTTACCAATGCCTTCATCAAAACTGGTTTTGCCGGGCGCTTTTTGTTGTCTGTATTGCGACATTCACCGACCGCGCTGACCCGCTTCAGGCTCACCATGCGTGAGATCTGGTTTGCCGGTGTGTTGTCGGTATTGATCATTGTGGTGTCAGGCCTCTTTATCGGCATGGTGCTGGCCTTGCAGGGCTACGACACGCTTAGCCGGTTTGGGGCTTCCTCTGCCTTGGGGGTGCTGGTTGCGCTCTCGCTGGTGCGTGAGTTGGGGCCCGTGGTGGGCGCACTGCTGTTTGCCAGCCGGGCGGGCTCTGCCATCACCGCAGAAATTGGCCTGATGAAGGCGACGGAACAGTTGTCCGCCATGGAAATGATGGCGGTAAACCCGATAGCTCGCGTGGTTGCACCCAAGTTCTGGGGCGGGATTATCTCCATGCCGCTCCTGGCTGCCATGTTCAGCGCCATGGGCATTATTGGTGGATATCTGGTGGGCGTGGTGTTGCTGGGGCTTGATTCCGGCACGTTCTGGTCGCAAATGCAAAGCTCGGTTGATCTGCGTTTTGATGTCATGAACGGCGTGATCAAAAGCGTTGTATTTGGTATTGCGGTATCGCTGATCGCTGTGTTTGAGGGCTACGACGCAGCGCCCACCGCCGAAGGTGTATCGGGGGCCACAACCCGCACCGTCGTGATTTCAGCTTTGGTTATTTTAGGTCTGGACGTGATCCTGACCGCATTCATGTTCCGGGGAATCTGATGAAACGAGGCATGCTCGACTTCTGGGTCGGATTATTTATTGCCGCTGGCGTAGTCGCCATCCTGTTCCTGGCTTTACGCGTAAGCAGCCAGAGTGCCTTGCCAGCCCGCTCTACCTACAATGTGACGGCCAATTTCGACAACATTGGCGGCCTGAAGGTGCGCGCCCCGGTGAAAAGTGCCGGTGTGGTCGTGGGACGGGTCACAAACATTGAGCTGGATACCTCCCGTTACGTGGCCAAGGTGACCATGGCGCTGGATAATCACTATCATTTCAGTCGTGATTCATCGGCTGAAATTCTGACGTCGGGCCTGCTGGGCGAACAGTACATCGGCATCACTCCAGGTGCTGACGACAAAATGCTGACCGCAGGTAGTACTTTCAAACTGACGTCTTCAGCCATCGTGCTTGAACAATTGATCAGTCGCTTCCTGTTCTCCAAAGCGGAAGACAGTGGCGATAAAACAAATGCAGGAAACCAATAAAATGACCGTGCTGAAAAAATGGCTGGTGGCCTTGTGTGCCGCTGCTCTGCTCCCCGCTGCCTTTGCTGCGGCAACCGATACCCCTGAACAGATCGTGCGTAATGTGAGCCGGGACGTGCTCGACATCGTCAAGAAGGGTGACAAGGACCAGGCGGCAGTGCGTAGCCAGGTCGACACCAAACTGGTGCCGCTGGCCGACTTCAACCGCATGACCGCACTGGCCGTAGGCCGTTACTGGAAGAGCGCCACCCCTGACCAGCAAGCTGCGCTGACCAAAGAATTCCGGACCATGCTGGTTCGCACCTATCTGTCCGCCCTGACCATTTACAAAAATGTCAGCGTTGACGTGAAGGGCACCCGTGCGGGCGACAGCGCGGACGAGCAAACCGTGCAGACAGAAGTGACCCCGCCGGGACAAAAACCGATTGGTCTGGACTTCAACTTTGAAAAAGCAGACAACGGCTGGAAGGTGTATGACATCTCGGTCGATGGCATCAGCTTTATCAACAGCCACCGCAACCAGTTTGGCACCGTCATCCGCAAAGATGGCATTGATGGGCTGATCCAGCAGTTGGCCGCCCAGAACGCCAACGCGGCCAAGAGCGGCACTGCGGCCAAATGAGCGTTTACACCGTCACCGGCCACCTCACGATGCTGACCGCCAGTGCACAACTGGCGGCCTTTTCGTGGCCCGAGGGCGAGCGTGAAGTCACGCTCAACCTGGGGCAACTGGTTGAAGTCGACTCGGCGGCGGTGTCGGTGTTACTCCACTGGCAACGGATTGCCCGGGCCCGCAAGGCCCGGCTAGAGATCAAGGACATGCCCGCCGCCCTGGCCGAACTGATAAGGCTTTATGGTGTGCAGTCCCTGTTACCGGCCGGCAGTTGACCGGTTTGGGAACAACCCCGCCACTGTGCGGGGTTTTTGCTTTTCCCGTAGACAAGATTCCTTTGTAACTCAGGCTGATACGTTGCAAGAAACCACTTACAATACAGCCCTGCCCCCTGAATACATGACCCGATACCCGATCATGCGAAGAATTGTGCCCCTGGTAGCGTTGCTACTGACCGCCTGTGCCAGCCCCAAAAATAATTATGACCCGCTGGAACCCGTCAACCGCGGCATTTTTGTCGTCAACAATGTGGTCGACCGCGCCGTGGTCAAGCCCGTTGCCACCGTCTATGCCGATTACGCGCCGGGCCCGGTCAAGCAAGGCACCAGCAATTTCTTCGGCAACATCGATGACCTTTTCTCTGCCATCGGCTCTGTGCTGGAAGGTCGCTTCAAGGATGCCGGCACCAGCATGGGCCGGGTAGCGGTCAACACCACGATTGGTCTGTTCGGTATTTTTGACTGGGCCAGCGATATGAACCTGCCCAAGCCAGATCAGGATCTGGGCCTGGCGCTGGGGCACTGGGGTATCGGCTCCGGCCCCTACCTGATGTTGCCTTTGTTGGGTCCAACCACCCTGCGAGATTCGGTAGACCCTGGCGTGCGCTGGTTCTACGGACCGGGCAGCTACCTCAATACCACGGGTGAGAAGATCGCCTGGGGCGCAGTCGAAGGCATCAACCTGCGCGCACAAGTCTTGCCGCTGGATGCCATGATCGAATCCCAGCCTGATCCATACGCCTATATCCGCGATGCTTATCTGCAACGCCGCTGGTACAAGGTATATGACGGTCAGCCTCCGCATCCGCTGCAACTGGGGGATACCGGCGAGGACGACGGCGATGATGACGCCGCCGATCTCCCGGCCGCCAAACCGGCCAGCAGCGCCAGCGAACCCGCCGCCGCGGCAAAACCGGCGGTTGAGGCTTCGACAGTCGCCAGCGCAGCTCCGGCCGCTGAGGCTGCTTCGCCAGCGGCAGACACCACAACCGCGGCGGCGCCAGCTTCCGCCCCGGCAAAGGCAGAGCAGTGAGCGCAATCCAGTTTCAGAACGTCGTCAAACACTATGGTGACTTCCAGGCGCTGAACGATGTCAGCTTCAACGTGGAAGAAGGTGACTTCTTCGCCCTGCTGGGCCCCAACGGGGCGGGCAAGACCACGTTGATTTCCATTCTCGGCGGCCTGGCGCGCGCCACCAGTGGGCAGATTTCCATTCTGGGCCGCGACGTGGTCAGTGATTACCGTAACGCGCGCCGCGCCGTCGGCATCGTGCCGCAAGAACTGGTGTTCGATCCATTCTTCACGGTACGTGAAACCCTGCGTTTTCAGTCCGGTTACTTTGGTCTCAAGCAAAACGACGCCTGGATCGATGAAATCCTGGAAAACCTGGGGCTGACCAGCAAGGCCAACTCCAATATGCGCGCACTGTCCGGCGGCATGAAGCGCCGGGTCATGGTGGCGCAGGCGCTGGTGCATCGCCCACCCGTTATCGTGCTTGATGAGCCCACCGCCGGTGTGGACGTAGAACTGCGCCAGACGCTGTGGGCCTTTGTGCGGCGGTTGAATGAGCAAGGTCACACCATCGTCCTGACCACGCACTATCTGGAAGAAGCCGAGGAATTGTGCAACCGCATCGCCATGCTCAAGCAAGGTCGGCTCCTGGCGCTGGAAGACAAAGCCAAGTTGTTGAACCGCGGCAAAACCCGCACATTGCGGGTGCGCCTGGCGCAAGGCAATCTGCCACTGAGCCTGGCCGAACAAGTGGTGAGCGAGAAAGAGGGTCTGTACGAATTGCGACTGCAAGACGTCGCTGGCCTTGAAGAGATCCTGGAGCAGATCCGCATGCACGGCGCCACGCTGCGTGATGTCGAAATTGCCAAGCCGGATCTGGAAGATATCTTCGTCGAAATGATGCAGGGGCGCAGCGCGGTCTAACCACCCCGCAGCGTCCCGATAGGAACACATGCAAGGCTTTTCCACGCTTTTTTACAAAGAACTGCTGCGTTTCTGGAAGGTTGCCTTCCAGACCGTACTGGCGCCCATCCTCACGGCGCTGCTCTATCTATTGATCTTTGCACACGTGCTTGATGCGCACGTTGAGCCTTATCCTGGCGTGCGCTATACGGCCTTTCTGATTCCGGGTCTGGCCATGATGTCAATGCTGCAGAACGCGTTCTCCAACACGAGTTCCAGCATCATCCAGTCCAAGATCACCGGCAACCTGGTGTTCATTCTGTTGCCACCGCTGTCGCACTTTGAATTCTTTGCGGCATATGTGCTGGCCGCCGTGCTGCGCGGCGTGGTGGTGGGTTCTGGCGTGCTGCTGGCGACATTGGTGTTTGCCGTTCCGCCGCTGCAACACCCGTTGTGGGTCATTGTGTTTGCGCTGCTGGGTTCCGCCATCATGGCCATTCTGGGCTTGATCGCTGGCATCTGGGCCGACAAATTCGATCAACTGGCAGCCTTCCAGAACTTCCTGATCATGCCGCTGACCTTTTTGTCCGGCGTGTTTTACTCCATTCACAGCCTGCCGCCGTTCTGGCAGGGTGTTTCTAACTGGAACCCGGTGTTCTATGTGATCGACGGATTCCGTTACGGTTTCTTCGGTCAGGCCGACGTCTCGCCATGGCTGAGCCTTGCCGTTGCGGGTGGTACTTTGCTGGTACTCGCCACACTGGGCTGGCACCTGATAAAATCCGGTTATAAATTAAGGCACTAGAAAGTAAAGATTGTCATGACTCCAGAGCAAGTACAGACCCTCCTGATCACCCGACTTGATGCCACCGTGGCAGAAGTACGCGGCGACGGTCACCATTTCTACGCCCGCGTGGTCTCTCCCCGGTTTGAGGGGCTGGCCCTGCTGGCGCGACACCGTCTGGTCAAAGACGCCCTCAAAGACGTGATCGATTCTGGCGAACTGCATGCGCTGTCGCTGGAGAAAACGTCCACACCGGCCGAATGGGCCGCGCTGTGAGCAGCGACAACCGCTTCAATCTGGATGGCATCAGCGCCCACAAGGCGAAGATTGAAAAAGCCAACCAGACGCAGCGCACCACCCGTGATCACAGCACACAAAAATTGATCGCCCTCACCAACCTGCCCTGGCTGATTGCGCTGGTGGCCTGGTTGCTGTGGAAATTCCTCTGATCGACACACGAATACATCGGCATATCGCGGCCACTGGCCGCACATCACACTCCCGCGAGGGGCGGGTAAAAGAATATGGAAAAACTTAAGATCACCGGCGGTCATCCGCTGGCGGGTGAAATCACCATCTCTGGCGCCAAGAACGCCGCACTGCCGATTTTGTGTGCCGGTCTGCTGACCGCAGACACGCTGCGCCTGACCAATGTGCCGCAACTGCGTGACGTCAAGACCACGCAAAAACTGCTGCAAGGCATGGGCGTGCGCGTCATGACCGACAACGTGCACGAATACGAACTCACCGCCAATGCGGTTTCCAACCTGTGTGCGCCGTATGACCTGGTGAAAACCATGCGTGCCTCGATTCTGGTGCTGGGCCCGACGCTGGCCCGCTTTGGCGAAGCCCAGGTGTCGCTGCCTGGTGGTTGCGCCATTGGCGCCCGCCCGGTGGATCAGCACATCAAGGGCTTGCAAGCCATGGGTGCAGAGATCGTCATTGAACACGGTTACGTCAAGGCCAAGGGTAAGCTCAAGGGCGCCCGCATTGTCACCGACATGGTCACCGTGACCGGCACCGAGAACCTGTTGATGGCTGCCACGCTGGCCGAAGGCATCACCACGATCGAAAACGCCGCGCGCGAGCCGGAAGTCGTCGATCTGGCCGAATGTCTGATTGCCATGGGCGCCAAAATCAGTGGCCACGGCACCGACACCATTACCATCGAAGGCGTGAAGTCGCTGCACGGCGCTACCCACTCGGTGGTACCGGACCGCATTGAAACCGGCACGTTCCTGTGCGCGGCCGCAGCTGCACAAGGCCGTGTGGTACTGCGCAATACCCGCGCCAATATTCTGGAAGCCGTACTGGACAAGCTGCGTGAAGCCGGTGCCTACATTGAAGCCGGTGACAACTGGATTGCGCTGGACATGAAACAGCGCCCCAAGGCCGTCAACGTACGCACACTGCCCTACCCGGCGTTCCCGACCGACATGCAAGCCCAGTTCATGATGCTCAACACCATTGCCGAAGGTACGGCAGTGATGACCGAGACCATTTTTGAAAACCGCTTCATGCACGCGCCAGAACTGGCCCGCATGGGTGCGGATATCAGCACTGAAGGCAATACGGCCGTGGTTCGTGGCGTACAAAAGCTCTCCGGTGCAACCGTCATGGCCACAGACCTGCGCGCTTCGGCCTCGCTGGTGATTGCGGGCCTGATTGCGGAAGGCGAAACCATCGTCGATCGTATTTATCACCTGGATCGCGGCTACGAGCATATCGAAGCCAAGCTCGGCGGTATTGGTGCCAGTATTGAGCGGATTGCCTGATGCTGACACTCAACCCCAAACCGGCCAGTGACGATAGCGACGGCAAACTACAGCCCCCCAGTGGCGTAGAAAAAACCATCGCCATGCTGACCCATCTGGCCGGCATTTTCTGGATTCCGTACCTGCCCATGCAGGTACTGGCGCTGATCATTCCGTTTCTGGTGTTGCAGTTTGCCCGCGTACACTCGGATTATGTAGAGCAGCACGCCATTCAGGCGACTAATTTCCAGTTATTGATGGGGTGTCTCTACGCACTTGCCATGATCATGATGACAGTGCTGCACAGCACTTTCCCGATCTGGTGGGTTGCCATCGGCTCTGCCATGTTCAGCCTGTGGGAAGGCGCCAAAGCCATTAACGGCTGGCACTCCCGCTATCCGCTGACCCTGAAACTTTTCAAGTAAGTACGACAACATATGATTACGATTGCGCTATCCAAAGGTCGCATTTTCGAAGAAACCGTGCCCCTGCTGGCAGCCGCCGGCATCGTGCCCGCCGAAGCGCCGGAAAGCTCGCGCAAACTGATCATTGGCACCAATCATGAAGACGTCCGCCTGATCATTGTGCGCGCCACCGACGTGCCCACCTACGTGCAATATGGCGCGGCCGATCTGGGCGTCGCCGGTAAAGACGTGTTGCTGGAACACGGCGGCGCGGGCCTGTATGTGCCGCTGGATCTGGAAATTGCCAAATGCAAGCTGATGGTTGCCGTGCAAAATGGCTTTGATTACGAAGGTGCGGTCAAACAAGGCGCGCGCCTGCGTGTGGCTACCAAATACACCGAATGTGCGCGCGAGCACTTTGCCGGCAAGGGCGTACACGTTGATCTGATCAAACTGTACGGTTCTATGGAACTGGCGCCGCTGGTGGGTCTGGCCGATGCCATCGTGGACCTTGTGTCCACAGGGGGCACGCTCAAGGCCAATAACCTTGTGGCCGTAGAAGATGTGCGCGACATCAGTTCGCGCCTGATCGTCAACCAGGCGGCACTCAAGCTCAAGCAAGACCGCCTGCAGCCGATCATCGACACCTTTGCGGCGACCGTCACTGCCCGTCGCAATTGATGGGTCTACCTCTACAAAGGTGGATGTGCGGTATGCCATCCCCCTTTTTTGTCAGTATTGCTGCCCTGCCCTTGTAAAACGGGCAACGCGCAGCAGTTATAATTGTTCTCTCCATCGCCAAACCGGACACCTGCCATGATTCGCCGCCTTGATTCCCGCGATGCCCAGTTCCAGCAAGAACTCTCGGCCCTGCTCGCTTTCGAGTCCTCTCAAGACCCGGAAGTCGATACCCGCGTGGCCGCGATTCTGGACGATGTAAAACAGCGTGGCGATGCCGCAGTCATCGAATACACGCAACGCTTTGATGGCCTTTCCGCTGCCGCCATGGCTGAACTGGAATTGTCACAAGCCGAACTCAAAGCGGCGTTCGAGCGCCTGCCCCAAGTGCAGAAAGAGGCGCTGCAAGCCGCCGCCGCTCGCGTGCGCCGCTATCACGAACATCAAAAAGCCACCTCCTGGCAATACACCGACGAAGACGGCACCATGCTGGGCCAACAGGTCACCGCGCTGGACCGTGTCGGCATCTATGTGCCGGGTGGCAAGGCCTCTTACCCGTCTTCCGTACTGATGAACGCCATTCCGGCCCATGTGGCCGGCGTTGCCGAGATCATCATGGTGGTCCCGACACCGCGCGGCGAGCGCAATGATCTGGTGCTGGCTGCGGCGTATATCGCCGGTGTCAGCCGCGCCTTTACCATTGGCGGTGCGCAAGCAGTTGGCGCCCTGGCCTATGGCACGCAAACCATTCCGCAAGTCGACAAAATTACCGGGCCGGGCAACGCTTACGTAGCAGCGGCCAAACGGCGCGTGTTCGGGATTGTCGGGATCGATATGGTGGCAGGCCCGTCAGAAATCCTGGTGATCTGTGATGGCACCACCAATCCGGACTGGATCGCCATGGACCTGTTCAGCCAGGCCGAACATGACGAGATCGCCCAGGCAATCTTGCTGTGTCCGGATGCCGCTTTCATCGATAAAGTAACCGCCAGCATCGAACGCCAGCTACCGGCCATGCCACGCGCCGAGATCATCCGCGCGTCGCTCACCGGTCGGGGCGCATTGATTCAGGTGACAGACCTGGCCGAAGCCTGTCAGATTGCCAACTGGATTGCACCGGAACACCTGGAACTGTCCGTGGCCGAGCCGCAAGCGTGGCTGCCTGAACTGAAACACGCCGGGGCGATTTTCCTGGGCAAGTTCACCTCTGAATCTTTGGGTGACTACTGCGCTGGTCCCAACCACGTATTGCCGACCGCCCGTACTGCGCGCTTTGCCAGCCCATTGGGCGTGTACGACTTCCAGAAGCGTTCCAGCCTGATTCAGGTATCCGCAGCAGGCGCGCAAAAACTGGGCCGTATTGCCAGTACGCTGGCGCATGGCGAAGGCTTGCAAGCGCACGCCAAAGCGGCGGAATACCGCCTCGACGAGCAACAATAAACAGGTTGCCCGGCATGCCGGCGAAAAGCGAATACCTGGACTGGCTGCTGGAGCAACTGGCTCCGCTGGGTAGTTTGCGACCCAAATCCATGTTTGGCGGCTTTGGTCTGTATTGCGACGGCGTGTTCTTTGCCATCGTTTCTGATGACGTGTTTTACGTCAAAGTGGACGATATCAACCGGCCACGGTTTGAGAAGGCTGGTTTGCAGCAGTTCCGCTACGACGTCAAAGACGGCAAGAAACATCTGTCCTACTACCCATTGCCAGAGTCCGCGCTGGAAGACACCGAAGCGCTGCAAGACTGGGCGCGGGAGGGCCTTGGCGCGGCACTGCGTGCTGCGGCCAAGACTAAAAAACGCTGATGACCGGAAAAATTTCAACCGCGAATGCGGCGCACTATCACTGGGGTGCCGGGGAAGATGGCTGGCATCTGGTGCGCACGCCTGAACTTTCTGTCATTCAGGAACGGATCGGCCCGGGTGGTACTGAGGCGCGTCACTACCATGTACATGCCAGCCAGTTCTTTTATGTACTCTCTGGCCAGCTTGAAATTGAACTGGCCGGAGCAATCCATACGTTGCACGCAGAGGAAGGCCTGACGATCCCACCGGGCGTTGCGCACCAGGTGCGTAATGTGTCGCAAACCGACACGCATTTTCTGGTGACTTCGTCGCCACCCAGTCATGGGGACCGAATCCTGGCCTGATGATGGGCTTTTACCGCGTTTTTGCACCTGCCAGGGCGGCTTTTGCTTCACCTTGATGGCAAAGTCGTGGACAATTACACAAATTGCGCCCAATTGGGCTATTGCTGATTACGAGAATACGCATGCGCGAAGTACAGGTCACCCGTAACACGCTGGAAACCCAGATCACCGTGACCATCAATCTGGATGGTACCGGCAAGTCCCGTTTTGATACCGGCGTGCCATTCCTGGAACACATGATGGACCAGATCGCCCGCCACGGGCTGATTGATCTGGACGTCGTCGCCAAGGGTGATTTGCATATCGACGCCCACCACACGGTAGAAGACGTCGGCATCACCCTGGGTCAGGCGCTAGCCAAGGCACTGGGCGACAAGAAAGGCATTCGCCGTTATGGCCACGCGTATGTCCCGCTGGATGAAGCGCTCTCCCGCGTGGTAGTCGACCTTTCTGGCCGGCCCGGTCTGGAATACGGCGTGGAATTCACCCGCGCTGCGATTGGTGGTTTTGATGTCGATCTGTTTGGCGAGTTTTTCCGTGGTTTCGTCAATCACGCCGCAGTCACACTGCATATCGATAATCTGAAGGGCAAGAACGCCCATCATCAGGCAGAGACCATCTTCAAGGCATTCGGCCGTGCATTGCGTATGGCAATCGAATACGAT
>JASLES010000461.1 GCA_030151005.1 Silvimonas sp. | reverse complement strand
CGAGGCCGTGGGCGCGCCGGGGCGGCCGTCCTGGTTGCCCCATTCCATGCGCACCACCAGGCGCGGGTTTTCTGTGGATTCCCAGATAAACAGAAACTGTTCACCCGCTTCCCCGTTCCAGCCGGTGAGTATTTCCTGCCCAGCGACCCCATTGACGCTGCGCTCTGCTTTGCGCAACGTGCTGAACTTGATGGCATTGAGCACAGAGGCCATAAAGCCGCGGGCTTTGCGATCAAACAGATAGTCGCCTTCCTTTACCACCCCCACGTTGACCGAGACATGCAGCAGCACGCCGGGCAGTGTCGGGAAGGTGGCAGAGGCATAGGGGGTTTTGAAGAAGTGTTCGCCCTTGCCGTCGTTGGCGTCGGCAATAAAGCCGTGATCAATGCAGACGCCATGCTGCTCTGGCGTGGGCACTTCAAAATCACCGCGCGGGCTGAAACGTTTAAGCAGCGCGGTCTGCTTCTGGTACAGCGTGTTCAGGCGGGCGGTTTCATCTTCGCCAATTTTAAGCATGAACATGCTGTCTTCAATCTCCCAGACCACAAATGGATTGCGCCGCAAGCCGGGCTCTTGGGTAACTTGGGGGAAAAGAAACATGGTGCTGTAGTAATCATCGCCCCCCATGCGGCTCCTGATCGCACGCACACTGTCATACAACTTGCCTTCTGGTATCGGAGCTTGCCCGATCACCACCGAATGGGCGCCGGGAAAAAGCTCCCGTGAGGCACGGGTAACCTGACCATCAACACCCGGAGGCGCGTAGAATTTTTCTTTCTTCCGGATCAGGTCCTGATAGCCCACCTGCCCGGTATGGGGGTAAGTGCTGATTTTGGTATTGTCGTAAACCACCGGCTGGCCGACGCTGAGTACGGCGTCGCCGGGTACGGCAATCTGGTGGTAACCGAAGCAGAAAGTATGATCGAGATTCAACATGGTAGGTGTTCCTGGGGTAGAGGCGGCCTGGCTGTAGGCGGCCAGTAGCAGGGAGAGTAGCGAGGTCAGCCAGAGGGGGCGCATGGTTTTAGCTGTCCCGCTGCTGGGCAAATTTGACAATGCCGTACAGGGCGGTATGCAAGCCCAACTGGTTGTCGGCCACATAAGCATGCTGGTGGTCATACCCGGTTTGTATAAAACACGGCACGCCCTCTGCCTGCGGTGCCATGCCAGACGGGGTGGGCACAGTGCCGTCCCCCGGCTGGCTGGCCGGGGCAATAGTCAGCGTCAGGTCTCGACCATCCTGCAAGGTGATCAGCAGTTGACCCTGGCCGTCGTCCTTTTTCAGGGTGGCCGCGCGCAGATCGGCATCGGTCACCCCCTGCGGGATAGCGCCCTCCCACACGTGGGCCCACCAGCTACGCTGGGCGGGATCGTCGCCATAAAAAGCGTAGGTTTTGCCTTTGAGGTAAGAGGTGGCGTATTGAGCTTGAAACAAGGTCACCCTCTTTATCCGACCTTCCAGAGCAATGCGATCATCTTCCGGCTTCTCGGTAATGCCCCGTGCCTTGCGGATTGCCATGGCGCGGGTATCGGATGGGGTAATCCGCCGGTTACGGTTTACCTTGCTGTCCTCGCCCTCGTATTCGTTGCTTTTGTCTGCGGGTAGCAGGCTATACCAGGCATCGCCAGACAGGACTTCATCCCGGCTGGGCGTAAGCAGGGGAGTGACCTCGCCGGTGCGGCGCACCTGCAGCCACTGGGTTAAAGGGGTGCCCTGTTGTGGCAGGCTGCCTGTGTTCTCGCCATAGTTGGGCCAGGGCAACAATTGCAGGGCCCCTTCTGAGTTCAATACCGGCGGGGCCGCCAGTTCTGCGTTTTTGCCCAGAATTTTGGAGGCGCCCCAGCCGTCTATGCCGCCCCCTTCTCCGCCAAAACCAGAGCGCACCCGTTTGTAGGTGGCCGGTGCCCCGGTGGCCGGCATAACGCCATAGACAATGCCAAGGATTTTGTCCGGGTTGGCTTGGGCATACGCGCGGGCCACCAGCCCCCCCATAGAGTGCGTGACCAGGATCACCTGGGTGCAGGTGCAGTCCAGCTTGTCTTGCACCTCTTTCAGGATGGCGTCTACCCGGTCTGTCAGCGCACTCTTGCCCGCATCCGGCCCAGAGTCATAGCCCGTTGCAGACTTTCTATTACTTTGAGTCCAGTTGTAACCACAGGCATACACCGGAAAATGAAAATCATGGGCGTGGTTCAACTCTTCTGCGGTGAGCGGGTCTGCGCCAGGGGGCGTCACCATCTTCGTGATGGCGCTCCAGGTGGCCTCGTTGGCGTCAAAGCGGGGCTGATCCAGAATGGTTTGCAACTGCACCAGGAATTCGCCATAGCTGTCTTTATGCACGGTGCCCCAACCGCGTTTTTTGGCTAGCGCTTTGCCATTAAGCTTGTCGTCATCGTCGGCACTGCCAGCATCACCGTGGGCATTGGGTACTGCGTTGACCGAGCCATCCCATTTCACGCTGGTGGTGTCCGGGCTGAGGGCTTCTGCACGGTCTGCTGCGCTTGCAAACAGCGAGTAGCTAACCAGTTGGCCGACTTTTGTACCGAAATTGTTTGGCGGCCCCCACGCCTCTTTGGTGTTGCCGTTCTTGTCCACGTAATTGAGGTTGCTGCCCATAATGCCGGGCACAAACAGCACGGGGATCACCTTTGTTTTGACGATCATCTCGCAGCGTTTACCGTCAGCTGTCGGGGTGAACATGGCGGTAGCAGTGGGCTGGCCGTGTTCGTTGTAGGTGGTTGGCAGTGTGTGGTATTGCTCGTTTGTGGTTTCTGACATGGTTACTTTCCCTGCACCAGGTTCAATACGTATTGGCCCACGCCAATGTCTGTCTTTTGCACGCCCGTTTTGCCTTGCGCGTCAGTTACACCGCTGATGCGGTGGCCGTCCTCCCGCACCAGTTGAAAGGCCCGGTTGGCAACGGGTTTACCACTGGGGGTGCGGATGACAATTTCCTGGTCGTAACTGGTTTGCGGCAGGCTGTTAAAGCTTTGGCTCATGCTGGCCGCGCCTTGTTTGTTCACCGTGGCTGCTTTGATGATCAGATCCCCCGGGCAGCCCAGTTCAATATTGCTGCCCTTGATGCGAATGTAGGCCGCGCCGGCATTGAGCAGGATTTCGTCCTTGCCCGTGATCAGTACCTTGCCCAGGGTGCTGGTGACGATCAGGTCGTTCTGTGCTTGCAGGTTCAGGGCATCGTGCTGGGCCTGGATGTCCACCTTGCCTTTGCCGGCAAAGAGTTTGATGCCGCTTTTCTGGGCAAACAGGCTGATGGCGTCACCTGCTGCCAGGGTGATTTTTTCCAGGATGGAGAGGTTGGCGTGCCGGGCCGCAGTCAGGGTCAGGTTCATGCCGGCGCTAAGCTGGATGGATTCTGGTGTACCTGCGGCCACACCGGCCGGGGCACTGATCAGCAGGCCGGCCTGTTTCGGCCCGGTGAGCGTGTCATTGAGCAGGTTTTTCTGGCTATCCGTATCAGCAGGGTCAGCCTGCGCGGTCTGGCTAGCGTGGCTGAGGGCTTCGGCCAGTTGCAAGGCTTGACGCAATTGGCTGGTGATCTCGGCCATGTCCAGTTGTTTGCCACTGGCCGTGGGTTGCGCATCTGCACTCAGAAACAGCCCTTTGCCAGAGCGCACAGCGCCCCAGCCGTCTGTTCTCAGTTCAAAGCCATCGCCGCGCTGCTGCCTTTTGCTATCGACCAGGTGCCCCAAGTTAAGCTGGGTTTTGCTGTACTCCGTGGCGACCTTGATGTGTTGCTGGTCGTCCTTGTCTTCCAGCCGGATCTTGTTGTTGGCCGGAGTGCGGATGATGTTGCGGGTGTGGTTGAGGTTGGTCACCAGATCCGGTTTGGTCTGGTCGTGCAGGGCGCTGGCAATGTAGCCGCGATCAATGTCGCCGTTCTGGAAGGCGATCTGGACTTCCGTACCGTCAATCAGCGGCATATGAAAGCCATAGGTATCACCCGCGTACGGGCGGGCGAGGCGCATCAGGCGGCTGCTGCCGGCCGGGGGCCAGTTGCCGTTGCGGGCATCAGGATCGAATAGGAATTCGATGCGGTATAGCCCGTCTTCGCTCAGGTAAGCATTGCTGTATTTGCTAGGGCTGGTGATGCGGGCGGGGATGGTGCCGCTGATGGTGGGCTTGGTCGTGGTCTGGGCCAGCCGGAAGATGCGATCAGCCGGGATGGCGATGTAGCTGCTGTGCCAGGCTGCGTTGCGCGCTGCCTGATGTGTAACTTGCGTAATCACCCAGCCGAATTCCGCTAGCGGGTCGGTAGGGCCATCAGTGCGAAATACCTGGGCCGGGGCAAAGGCGAGCACATTGGCCTTGCCGGTGGCGACGACTTGCTGCGCCTGGTTGATCTCATAGACCAATTGCGCGGCAGAAAGTCCTTGCGCCGGGTCTTTCTGGTGGCTGCCCCACTGGTAGTCCTTGCCGGTCAGGCCGCCCTGGCGTGCGTGACCTTGCTTGCTACCCATAAGGTCAGCGCCACCGCTGACCCGATAGTTGTAATCCAGTCGATCCACCTTGCCACGCACGGGGCGGGTGGTGACGCGCAAATCCATCACAGCTTCGGCGGTGCCGCTTTCCAGCCCAGCGTCCGCGCGGAAAGCATGGACTTGCCGAGGCTTGAGATAGTGAGACTGGTCATCACCAAACACGATGACTTCGTGATCATCGGTTTGCTCGAACCAGAAGAACAGGCCGCTGGCTTCACACCAGCGTTTCAGAAATACCAGACCATTTTCCTGCCAGCGCGTCAGGTGTTCGTGGACGGGGTAGGCGCGGGAAGTCTTGATCACAAAATCCTGGCCGGTCAGGCCGATATCTTCACGCAATACCTTGGCAATCAGCGCGGGTACATCCAGGTTCTGATAGAGGCGCGTGTCGATCACATCTGTGAGGCGGGCCAATCGCGGCCCCATAAGCACTTCAAATGCGGTTTCATCCGCGCTGAAACTGACGCGGGTGGCTTCCCGGATCACCCCGTGCCACTTGCGCGCTGGCGGCAGCGTGGCTTCGGTCAGTGGCAACCCGGCAGCCAGACCTTCTTCATCCACCGGGCAGACAGCGAACACTGCAGGCTGGTCCAGGACCCGCAGCAGATCCACCGCATCCACACTGGTGACGGTGAGTTTTAGCTGATAAAGCTGGCCCAGTGCTTCGGTGATATTCAGTGAGCGGACAGAGAAGCTGATGTTCTGCCCACGCTCATCTTTCAGGCCGGGGATGTTCAGAAAATATTGCTGCCGGGACATAAAGCACCTGCACGGTTTTGTGATGACGGACGGGTATGAGCCGGTTGACGGCTCATACCCGGCACACCCTTAGTTTTTGGCTTTGGGCATTTGCGAGACGAGCGAGAGGTTGATGTCCAGCCCCTCAATCTGGAAGTGCGGCACCACAAACAGCTTCACGCGGAAGAAACCCGGATTGTCTTCAATGTCTTCCACCGCAACCCGCGCTTCTCGCA
>JASLES010000249.1 GCA_030151005.1 Silvimonas sp. | reverse complement strand
TTTTGATACCGGCGGTGGCCGGAGCACGTTACTTTCTTTGCTTCGCCAAAGAAAGTAACCAAAGAAAGGCGACCCCTGCGACAGCGCCCCTTCGGGGTTCCCTGTGCTTCTCGCGTGGCCCGGCAGGCTCGGGAACTCGCTACGCTCAGACACCCCTCGCCGAAACCCCGGGCCCCGCTGCGATGCTCGGCACTGCCGGAGGGGAGGCACGTCAAAAACAACGGCAACATCAAAAGGCAAAGGCAAAGGCAACAGCACCAAGCATTCTACTGACTCGTCATTCCCGCGAAGGCGGGAATCCAGTTCCAAACACCTGCGCCGCAGGCGCTAACAGGGTTTAAAAGCCGTGAGGTAGATTCAACGTTGCCCCGTGGGGTCAACAACAATCCCCCTCCACCGCCCGCAAGTCTTGTGCACAGCATCCCATCCGGCATATGTAAACCCCGCCTCACAGGCGCTACCATACTCAAATGACCGACACCCGCCCCGATCCAGACCAGTTACTGGCTGAACTCAAAGCCGATGAAGCCGACGCCCACCGTGGTCGGCTCAAGATTTTCTTTGGCGCTAATGCCGGTGTTGGCAAAACCTGGGCCATGCTGGCGCAGGCGCATGCCCGGCAACGTGATGGTGTGGATGTGCTGGTCGGCCTGGTAGAAACGCACGCGCGTGAGGAAACCGCCGCCATGCTCGGTGGCCTGGTGGTGCTGCCGCGCAAAGAAATCCAGTACCGCGACAAAGCGCTTGCCGAGTTCGATCTGGATGCGGCGCTGGCGCGTAAACCGCAGTTGATCCTGGTCGACGAACTGGCGCACAGCAACGTGGCCGGCAGCCGTCACCCCAAACGCTGGCAGGACATTGAAGAACTGCTGGCAGCGGGGATTGACGTTTACACCACGGTCAACGTGCAGCACCTGGAAAGCCTGAACGATGTGGTCGGCGGCATCACCGGCGTGCGCGTGCGCGAAACCGTGCCGGATCGGGTGTTCGATTCGGCCGACGACATCACGCTGGTAGATTTGCCGCCAGACGAACTGCTCAAGCGCCTGCAGGAAGGCAAAGTCTATCTGCCGGGCAATATCGCCCGTGCCAAAGAATCGTTTTTCCGTAAAGGTAATCTGATTGCCCTGCGTGAACTGGCCATGCGTCGCGCGGCAGAACGGGTGGATGCAGAATTACGCCGGGATCAACCCACCGGTAACAAGCCGGGCGAAACCTTGCTCGCTGCCATTGCGCCTGGCCCGGCGGGCGAAACGCTGGTACGCCATACGGCGCGGTTGGCGGGAAGACTCAAAGTGGATTGGCGCGCAGTGACGGTGGAAACCCCGGCACTTTTGCGCAGCAAACACAAACTGGCCAGCGCCCGGCGCAATCTGGAACTGGCAGAAAGCCTGGGCGCGCGCACGGCCTTGCTGCCTGGCCCGCACGTGGCGCAGACGCTGGCGGATTACGCGGCGGATCATGACTTGGGCACGGTCATCATTGGCAAGCCGCCACGCCGCTTTAACCTGGTAGAAAGCCAGGCCGCCCGCGTGGCGCGGCTGGCGCCCAGCCTGACCGTGCAGATTGTCGGTGTCCGCGCCGCACCCGCAGAACGGCTGGACCCATGGGCCATTATTGGTCAACGCTGGCAAGGGGCGGTGTGGGCACTGATTGGTTGCGGGATCACCACCATTCTGGCGGCCAGGCTGACCCAGATATTCGATCTGGCCAATGTGATCATGTTGTATCTGTTGTCGGTGCTACTGGTTTCTGTGCGCTTTGGCCGGGTGGCGGGGGCGTTGTCGTCACTGTTGTCGGTGGCGGCGTTTGATTTTTTCTTTGTGCCGCCGCGCATGTCGTTCACGGTGGCCGATACGCAATATCTGCTGACCTTTGCCATCATGCTGACGGTGGCGTTAACGCTCAGCCAGCTCTCTGCCCGTTTGCGCTTCCAGGCCCAGATTGCCTCCCGGCGGGAGCGGCGAACGGCGGCGCTGTACGAACTCTCTGAAGCACTATCTGGCGCGCTGATGAAAGAGCAGGTGGTTGAAATTGCCCTTGCCCATCTTGCGCCACGCTTCAAAACAGAAATTGGCCTGGCGCTACCAGA
Organism: Silvimonas sp.; assembly: GCA_030151005.1. Lineage (GTDB taxonomy): Bacteria > Pseudomonadota > Gammaproteobacteria > Burkholderiales > Chitinibacteraceae > Silvimonas. The sequence continues at coordinate 3,916 of JASLES010000249.1, read as the reverse complement.
TCTGGGCGAGCACCTGCATCAGGAAGGCGGTATGGCGCTGGATCTGGCCGTAGCGGACTGGGTGTATCGGCACGGTGAAGAGGCCGGGCAGGGCACGGGCACACTGGCCGCCGCCAACGCATTTTATCTGCCGCTGACCGCACCGATGCGCGTGCGTGGTGTGCTGGCGCTGGTGCCCAAAGGTGACTGGCTGGCCGATCGGGAAGAAAAACGCTTTCTGCAAACCTGCGCCGCCCAGATCGGGCTGGCGCTGGAGCGGGTGCATTTTGTGGAAGTGGCCCAGAATGCGCTCGTCTCCATGGAAGGAGAACGTCTGCGCAACCATCTGCTCTCGGCGATTTCTCACGATTTGCGCACGCCGATTACCGTGCTGCTGGGCCTGGCGAGTACGCTGTCTGAAAGCCCCTATGCCGCGCCACCCGCGCGGGACATCGCCCAGCAACTGGTGGGTGAAATCCGCCGCATGAATGACCTGGTGAACAACCTGCTGGATATGGCGCGCCTGCAAGCGGGTGAAGTGCGTCTACGGCGGGACTGGCAGGCAGTAGAAGAGGTGGTGGGGAGTAGTCTGCGCGCGCTGGAACTGCGCCTTGCCCGCCATCCGGTAGAGCTGGATATCCCGGCTGACCTGCCGCTGGTGGAGTTCGACGCAGTATTGATGGAGCGGGTGCTGGTTAACTTGATCGACAATGCCATCAAATATACGCCAACCGGTACACCTATCATTATCGCGGCACGCGCCTTGCCGCAGACCTTGCAAATGACGGTGGCTGATACCGGCCCCGGTATCACGCCAGGCCAGGAAGAAACCATTTTCAACAAGTTCACCCGTGGCCAGAATGAGTCTGCCACTACAGGTGTCGGGCTGGGCCTGGCGCTGTGCCGCGCCATTGTGGCCGCACATGGTGGTACGATCGCCGCCGGTCATCGTCCGGAGGGTGGCGCGCTGTTTACCGTGACGTTACCGCGCCGTGCACCGCCGGCCATGCCTGAACCTGAACATCTTTTACCTGACATTGCGCCATGAACCCCCAGAAACCCGTCCTTGTCATCATTGAAGATGAACCGCAAATTGCCCGCTTTGTGAGCATGACCGCAGAAAGCGCCGGCATGCAGACCTGGCACGCCACCACGGCGCGGCAAGGCCTGGTGGAAGCCGGCACGCGCCAGCCGGATTTGCTGATCCTGGACCTGGGGCTGCCGGATGGAGATGGCCTGGACTTGATCCGGGAAATCCGGGCATTCAGTGAAGTGCCCATTCTGGTGTTGTCTGCCCGCAGCCAGGAGACCGACAAAGTGGCCGCGCTGGATGCAGGTGCGGACGATTATCTGACCAAGCCATTTGGCGTGAATGAACTGCTGGCCCGCTTGCGTGTGCTGTTGCGCCGCCATGCCAAAGACAGCCCGGGGGATGGGCAGGTCACGCTGGGTGATGTCGAGGTTAATCTCGTAGCCCGTACTGTGAGCAAAGCCGGCGCAGCCATCCATCTGACCCCGATCGAATACCGTTTGCTTGCCACCATGATTCGGCACGCGGGCAAGGTCATCACCCACCGCCAGTTATTACTGGAGGTCTGGGGGCCGGCCTACGTTGAGCACAGCCATTATTTGCGGATTTACATGGGGCATTTGCGGCAGAAGCTGGAGGATGAACCGGCGCAACCCAGGCACTTGCTGACGGAGTCGGGGGTGGGGTATCGGTTGTTGTTGCAGCAGGGGTGAGGGCGAGGGTTCGGTTGTATTGCTGGCTTGTGCCGCTTTGACCGCCCGTTATTGCCGTCGGCGGGCCCGTGCGCAGACGGGATTCCAGCAGCGATATCAGCAAGGTTACGGGTGCTTTTCGCGATCCACAGGCTCGTCATTCCTGCGAAAGCAGGAAACCAGTCAGGCCACCGTAGGGGGCCTTTGCCAACAGCTACTGGAAACCTTGAACCCGTGTTAGCGCCTTTGGCGCGGGTTGAAAGGCGTTTGATACCCGCGGTGGCGGGAGCACCCTACTTTCTTTGCTTCGCCAAAGAAAGTAGGCAAAGAAAGGCGACCCAGCCCTGCGGCCCTCCGGGCTTCCCTCAGTCGGTCGGGAGCCTAAGGTCTCCCGTCCTCCTTTGGCGCTGGGCTTTAATGGGGGGGAAAGTCAAAAGCAACCCCAACTACGCAAATCGTCTGTGTGCAAGAATGGTCTGCGTCGCCCACCACTCCGTCATTCCCCCTTGGCGGGAGTCCAGCTTGGACACAGTACGTGACCTTGCCGGCAAGAACCCCCTCATGCCAACACCAGATTCACCCCCGCCGCCCTTAGCCCGGCCAGCGCAGCGCCATCCGCTTCCTTGTTCACAATCACACCAGCTACATCGCGTACCTTGGCAATCACGTACGCGGAGGCGGCATTGAGCTTTTCTTCTGACGCCAGCACGTAGGTTTCCGCTGCGCGCGCCATCAGCGCGCGTTTGACGTAGGTTTCTTCCAGGTCGCCCGTCGATAACCCGGCTTCAGCGTGTACGCCGGTGACCCCCATAAAGAACAAGTCCGCCCGTATCCGCGCCATGGCTTCAATTGCGGAAGAACCCACATTGACCACAGAGTGTTTGAACAAGCGCCCGCCAATCATCACCACTTCAACATTGGCGTGGTTGACCAGCTCCACCGCCACGCTGGGGCTGTGCGTTACCACCGTGGCACGCAAGCCCGGCGGCAGGTTGCGGGCGATTTGTACGGCGGTGGTGCCGCCGTCAAGTAACACAATCTGACCGGGCTCGATCATGTGCGCGGCGACGTGGGCAATCGCCGCCTTGCCGGTCGTGGCCACATGCTGGCGTTGCGTAAAGTCGCCAATGGCGGCAGAGGCCGGTAATGCGCCGCCATGCACGCGTTGCAGCTTGCCTTCAGCGGCCAGCTCACGCAGGTCGCGGCGGATAGTGTCTTCTGACAGGGCCAGTTCCTGGCTGACGGCTTTGGCCTGAATCTGGCCCGTGCGCTGCAGGATCTCCAGCAGGTATTGCTTGCGCTGACTGGTCAGCATGCGTTTTTCTCCATGACCGTTTGCACGAAATTTCTTGTTATTTCACGAAACTGCATGATAGCGTGAAAAAGAACACAAGCAAACCCCAGGAGATGAAGATGGGCAGTACGGCTGATCGAGTACGGATTGTGGATGTGAAGGTGTTGTCGGATGACTGGTACGTGCTCAAAAAGACCACGTTCGACTTCCAGCGCGCCAACGGCCAGTGGCAGCGGCAGAGCCGGGAAACCTATGACCGCGGTAACGGCGCGACCATCCTGCTGTACAACCTGGCGCAGCGTACGGTGGTATTGATCCGGCAGTTTCGCTTGCCGACCTACGTAAACGGCTATCACGGCATGTTGATCGAAACCGCGGCAGGCTTGCTGGATAAAGCCTCACCGGAAGAGCGCATCCGGGAAGAAGTCGCGGAAGAAACCGGCTACCGGGTGCATGAGGTCAAAAAGGTATTCGAGGCCTTTATGAGCCCCGGCTCAGTGACAGAGAAGCTCTACTTTTTTGTAGCGCAGTACGATGACTCGTTACGCGTGGCTGGCGGCGGTGGCGTTGCTGAAGAAGGCGAGGATATCGAGGTGCTTGAACTATCGTTTGATCGCGCCATGCGCATGATCCAGACCGGCGAGATTGTAGATGGCAAGACCATCATGTTGTTGCAGTATGCCGCGCTCAATTTGTTCAACAACGCACTGGAATGAAAAACGCCCGCTGAGGGCGGGCGTTTTCTGGCACCTGATCCGGGCTTACTTCAGCACAGCCAGGGCGGCGTCGTAATCAGGCTCGTTGGCGATTTCCGGCACCAGTTCGGTGTGCAGTACCTTGTCGTTGGCATCCAGCACCACGACAGCGCGAGCAGCTACACCAACCAGCGGGCCACCGGCGATTTCCACACCGTAGTCGTTG
>JASLES010000233.1 GCA_030151005.1 Silvimonas sp. | reverse complement strand
TCCACAGATCACGTTTGAGTTTGCCATCCACAAAATTGCCCAGCGCGGTGAGCATACGTTCGCGCGCGTCGTCCGGGATTGTCCAGCCATTTTCATTGGCCAGCGCCAGCACGTAAGCCGTGAGCGTATCGCTGCCCTGCGCCGGGCGGCCCTCCTGCACCGGGAAATACTGGGCAAGGCCATCTGCATCCAGATAAGTGGGCAGATCGGCCATGATGCCATCCCAGCGCTGTTTGTCATTCAAGCCCACCGCGATGGAAGAACGTTGCTCCAGACAACTGTACGGATAGCGCAAGAACCAGTCGCGCAGGGCCGGCATGTCGCCCGCCAGTTTGCTCTGCAACTGCACGTTGATCCCGCCACGCCCCGGCTCTGCCCCCTGCGGCAATGCCACCGGGATGGAAAGAGGCGCGTTCAGTTGGCGCAATGTAGCCTGTTGTACTGTGACCGGTGTAGCAGGCTCCACCTGTTGGCTAAAGGCCAGCTTATCCTGGGCCTTATCACCACCTTGTTCATGGGCGGCAAAAGTCCATTGCAGGCTGGAAATCCCCGGCGGGATGGTCACCGGCCAGCGCACTTCGCGCGCTTCACCAGCCGGGATCTGCACCGTCTGTGCAGTGAGTGCGGGCAGCCCGGCCGCTTGCGCTTCCACCAACAGCGTCATGGCCCGGCTGGAACCATTGCGCACGTTGATGCCGGCATCCAGTTGATCGCCGCTACGTGCCAGCGGGGCCACGCCTGCGGTGATCTGTACGTCCTGCGTGACGGTGATGGAACTCTGGCCCGTGCCAAAGTACGCCTCTCCCACATCTGCTACGGCCACCAGCTTGAAGCGTGTGAGCGCGTCATTGAGTGGCACAGACACGGTGGCGCTGCCGGTTTTATCCAGCACCACGTGCGGCTGCCAGGTCAGCAGGGTATCGAGCAATTCACGCGTTGGCGCAAAGCCACCACCGCCACCAGGAGCCAGTGCTTTGCGACCAAAGTGGCGTTTACCAACCACCTGCAATTGCGCGGTGGAGGTCTCTACGCCGTAGCTGCGCCGTTGCAGCATGGCGGTCAGCAAATCCCAGCTGTCGTTGGGTTGCAGCTCCAGCAGGGCCTCGTCCACCGCAGCAAAGGCCACTTCTGAGCCGGCAGGCGCAGGTTGCCCATTGGGAAGCTTGACCTGGACTTTCACGGTCGCAGTTTTGCGGATGGAATACACCGGTTTGTCTGGCGTGACCGTCACCGCCAGCTTGTGGCCGGCTGTCCCGACCGTGAGTTCGGCAATCCCGTATTTGAAGGCCGGGCGCGAGAGGTCAATCATCGCGGTGGGCGCTTGATAGTCCACGCCTTCATGGCGGAAGGCATCCCACCATTCCAGCGGGGTACGCCAGCCCCAGGTGAAGAAGGAATACCACGGTACGTCCCGTACGCGACCACGCACCGCGAGCACAGAGACATACACGTTCGGGCCCCATTCGGGCTCAATTTTCAGGTCAACCACAGGGTCTTTGCCGGAGAGCTCCACCACCCGCGTATCAATCACGCCTTCCCGCTCGATCGCCAGCAATGCCGTAGCTTTGCGGAACGGCATGCGTACCTGCAAATGCGCTGTGTCGCCGGGCTGGTAGCTGGTTTTTTCCGGCAAGACGTCCATGCGGTCGTTGTTATCAACGTCGAACCACATTTCGCCTTCGCGCGACACCCAGACCCGGCTGGATGCCGCCACAATGCGACCGGCATCGTCCGAGGCACGTGCAATCAGTTCAATACTGCCTTCGTGCTTGAGTGTGACATCGCAAAACAGCAAGCCGCGGCCATCGGTCTTGCCTTCGCACACCTGGCCGAGGTCATTGGTGGTGTCATGATGATCGTAAGCGTAGAACCCGCCGACCAGCCGTTTACGACTGGACAGATAGACGTGCTCCACGGCGTTGATGGTTACCTTGCGGTTTGCCAGCGGCTTGCCATTGGTATCGAGCACCACCGTTTTGACGTTGGCGGTTTTGCCGGCGGTCATCCAGTCATCCACCGTCATGCCCACGCGCACGTTGCCAGGCCATAGCGGGACAGTACGCGAGAGGGTCTGCACTTCGCCATTGGGGTCGGCATAGGTGGCCTCGATCACCATGTCGTAGGGGCGATCAATTTTGGGCAGGCCACTCACATCCACTTTGCCGTTGCCATTGGCATCAAGCACCAGCGCGGCTTTATCGAGCACCACTTTGCCGTTCAGGCTCTTTTGTGGCGCATCTTCGTTTTGTTCTGGCGGGTCAAAATTGAACCGGTCGTAGCCATCCAGGCGGTCATACCGATTGCGCAGCATGGCGCTGACCTGCACCGGCAAGCCCTTGGCCGGACCGCCCGTGCCGTAAGAGAGCGAAACTTTCAGCGGGACTGACGCCGGTGCGATGGTGGCTTTGGCATCCGCCGACAATTGCCCACGCATGACCGGCAGGCGGAATTCCTCAACCCGGAACGAGCCGGTATACAAGGTAATCCCGTCCCGTTCGATACTGGCCGGGCCATGCTGATTGGCGCCGCGCTGCGGCTTTTTGACGAGCGAAATTGAATACGTGCCCAGCTTGGCCGCTTTGGGAATGGCAAAGGTGGACTCTGCGTAACGTCCCTGACGCCAGGTCAGTGGGTATTCAAACGTCTGACCGCTGCCATCGTGCGTGATCACTAGTTGGTCCGGCAGTTGTGCCGGACGTGGCAAAGCCAGGCCCTTACTGGTTTCCAGCCGCATGAAATGCTTCATGGATACGGTTTCGCCAGCGCGGAACAGCGGTCGGTCCAGTACGGTGGTTGCGCGCACCGATGGTTGCGGGCTGGTGTCCGTGGGGTACGGAAAGCGCCAGGCTTCAATCCCCTGATCCCAGCCTGAACGCACAAACGAGACGTCATTGCGACCTTTCTCATCCTGCTTGCGGGCTGTCACGAACAA
>JASLES010000447.1 GCA_030151005.1 Silvimonas sp. | reverse complement strand
GCTTTGGCGTTGGCATTGCCGGCATCAGACAATTCTTTGACGTCGTGGAAATAATCAAACATCAGCAGGGTTTTCTTGAGGCCTTCTGCGGCCACGGTGCCCACTTCTGCATCGCCCAGGAGGTCGATCATCGGCTTGATGTTAAAGCCGCCCAGCATGGTGCCCAGAAGTTCTGTTGCCTTGGCGCGGCTGATCAGCGCACAGGATTCCTTGCCTTGAGCTACGGCGGCCAGGAAGGCGGCCTTGACCTTGGCGGCATCGTCCACGCCAGGCGGAACAGGGTGGAAGCTGGCAAACCCAGTGCTTCACGTGCTTTGGCGGTCAGGCCACGGCCAATAATCAGGTTGATACGGCCGCCCGCACGCACTTCGTCAAACAGCACGTCAGACTTGAGCTTGAATTCGGCAACCGAAGCGCCGTTCTTCAGAACCTTGCCTTCGTACGGGCGCAGTTCGATGACATCGCCCATATTCAGTTGCGATACATCGACCTCAATCGGCAGCGCGCCGGAGTCTTCCTGAGTGTTGAAGAAAATTGGGGCAATCTTGCCGCCGAGGCAGTAGCCGCCAAAGCGCTTGTTCGGTACGAACGGGATGTCTTCACCGGTCCACCACAGCACGGAGTTGGTGGCCGACTTGCGGCTGGAGCCGGTGCCGACCACGTCGCCGACGTAGGCAACGGCGTGCCCCTTGGCTGCCAGATCTTGCAGGAAGGCGATCGGGCCGCGCTTGCCGTCTTCTTCCGGCGTGATGCCATCGCGGGTGTTCTTGAGCATGGCCAGCGCATGCAGCGGAATCTCCGGGCGGGACCAGGCGTCCGGTGCGGGCGTCAGATCGTCCGTGTTGGTTTCGCCAGTCACCTTGAATACGGTCAGCGTGACCGATTGCGGTACTTCCGGACGGCTGGTGAACCATTCGGCATCAGCCCAGCTCTGGATGACGGCTTTGGCGTTGGCATTGCCGGCATCAGACAATTCTTTGACGTCGTGGAAATAATCAAACATCAGCAGGGTTTTCTTGAGGCCTTCTGCGGCCACGGTGCCCACTTCTGCGTCGCCCAGAAGGTCGATCATCGGCTTGATGTTAAAGCCGCCCAGCATGGTGCCCAGGAGTTCTGTTGCCTTGGCGCGGCTGATCAGCGCACAGGATTCCTTGCCTTGTGCTACGGCGGCCAGGAAGGCGGCCTTGACCTTGGCGGCATCGTCCACGCCAGGCGGGACACGGTGGGTGATCAGGTCAACGAGGAATGCTTCTTCGCCGGCGGGCGGGTTGGCCAGCAGCGCCACCAGATCGGCGGTTTGCTGTGCAGTCAGCGGCAACGGCGGAATACCAAGAGCGGCGCGTTCTGCGACGTGCTGACGATAGGCTTCTAACATGATGTTTTCCTTGATGGGTGGCCGCGCGGCCAACAGAGCTTGCCTGTGCAAATGCGGCTGCCGTGTTTCTGTGCCCGATGGGCATGACAACCGTTCTGCCAGGCAGAATACGCGTAATAACCCTGCTGTTCAAACGAGTAATCGCTACACGGCTTGTGAGATATACTCACAGCATGACACAAGCCCTTCCGCCCCTGAATGCTTTACGTGCTTTCGAGTCTGCAGCCCGTCTGGAAAGCTTTTCTGCCGCCGCCAACGAGTTGTTTGTGACGCACGGCGCTGTGAGCAAGCAGATCAAACAGCTGGAAGAATGGCTGAATGTTCGATTGTTTGAGCGCGCAGGCGGGCGCGTCAAACTGACTGATGCCGGTTGGCGTTACCTCGTGCAAGTGCAAGACGGGCTGGATCTGATTTCCAACGCCACGGCGCAGCTCTTGCAGCCAGACCGCCAGCGCCGGTTAACGATCAACTCCACCCCGACGTTTGCCCTGCACTGGTTGCTGCCCCGGCTGGCAGATTTTCGGGCCGCACATCCGGATATTGACCTGCGCATACTGACATCTGATCGGGATATCAGCCGGATTGATACACCATTTGACCTGGCGATCCGGCGTGGTCCGGGCGACTGGCCGGGCTTTGTCGCCAAGCCTTTCCTGGAAGAGCATGAAGTGCTGCTGTGCAGTCCGGCGCTGCTCAGGCAATTGCCCATTCAGCGCCCGGCCGATCTGGCACGACACACGCTACTGTATGCAGACACGCGCCCCACCGCCTGGCAACGCTGGCTAACCCTGGCTGGCGTGCCAGACCTCAAACCCGCGGCCACGCTGCAGTTTGATCACTTCCACTTTACGCTGCAGGCCGCCGTAAATGGCCTGGGCGTCACGCTGGGGGCGCTGCCGATGATGCAGGCAGAAATTGACGGTGCCCGCCTGACCATTGCCCTGCCCGCGCCGGTTGTGCCGGTGCGCGGCTTTTGCTGGATTGTGTCGCGACTGATGATGGACGATCCGGCCATTGGCGCGTTCTGCCAATGGCTGGACAGCGCCGGCCAGGCTAAGCCGCCAGTTCTTGCGCCACCACGTCCATGATCTGTTCGCGCAGCCAGCGCAAGGCCGGGTCAGCATGATTGCGTGGATGCCAGCCCATTTCCATGGCAAAGCCGGCAATCTCGCACGGGGGCGCCAGTAAAGTGAGGCGATCTTGCCAGGTGCGCGCCATACGCAAGGGCACGGTAGAGATTAAATCGCTGCTGGCCAGCAGTGAGGGCACCAGTAAAAAGCTGGGCACGGACAACATGACGTGACGCGTGCGGCCCAAGCCAGCCAGCGTGTCATCCACAATGCCTTCAAACTTGCCGCCCGATGTGGAAGACAGCAAATGAGATGCCGCGCAGAAGGTGTCCATATCCAGCGGCTTGCCGGCCAGCGGATGGTCTTTGCGCATCACGCACACAAAGCGCTCCTTGTATAACTCGCGATGCTTGAGTTGATCTGGCATGGATGGTTGCGAGGCCAGAATCAGATCAACCTCATTGCTGCTGGCCATTTCCAGCAACAAGTTCGGCGTGGGTTGCAGCAAGGCAAGCCGGCAGCCGGGGGCCTGGGCTCGTAACCGGCGTAACAGCCCCGGCACCACCACGGAATGCACCGCATCAGACGCGCTCAGGCGCCAGGTACGCGTGGCCGAGGCAGGATCAAACCCCTTTTGCTCTGCCACCAGCGCCATCAGTTGCGCCAGATAGTTGCGTAGTGGTTCTTGCAAGGCCAGCGCACGGGGCGTGGGCAGCATGCCGCGCGCACCGCCCGGTACCAGTAGCGGGTCATCAAACAAGGCGCGCAATTGCTTGAGCTGGCTGGATAGCGCCGGCTGTGACAGGTTTAGCCGCCCTGCCGCGCGCGTGACATTGCACTCTGCCAGCAAGACATCCAGTGATTTGAGCAAGTTGAGATCAAGCCGGGCCAGGTGCATGGGCGCTCCACACTATTCATGGGGTGAATACTTGAAATAACGATAATCCATTTCACGAATTCGTGGAGGGATTTTATGCTGATCTCACTTCCCCGAGATACGGGGCAACACAACGGAGATCATCATGGAAAATATGCAAAATCAACGGGTTCTGATTATTGGCGGCAGCAACGGCATGGGCTTGGCAACAGCACAACGTCTGGCCAGCCAAGGGGCGGAAGTCATCATTGCCGGCCGCTCTCAAGCCAGGCTGGATGCTGCGCTGAAACACATCAACGGCAAGGCCGGCGCATACACGGTGGATTTTTCTGACGAAGCATCGCTGGCACAACTGTTCGCCACGCTGGGCCGGATCGATCACCTGGTGATTACCGCCTCAAGCAGCGCGGCTTGGGGTTCGATTCGGGATATTGATGGCGCAGCGCTGGCCAAGGCATTTGAACAAAAGGCGCTGGGGTATTGGCGTACTGTCCGTGCGGCACTCCCGTACCTGCGTCAGGATGGCTCAATCACCTTGTTGGCGGGTGCAGCTTCCCGCGTGGCCATTGCTGGTACGGCCGGCCTGGCTGCGGTGAACGGGGCAATTACCCAAATGGGTCAGGCGCTGGCCAAGGAACTCGCCCCCATCCGCGTGAACGTGGTGTCACCCGGTTTGATTGATACGCCGGTGTACGACGATTTTGCGCCAGAGGCCAAGCAAGGTTTGTTCGACAGCATCGCCAAGGGTTTGCACGTGGGGCGCGTGGGGACATCCGACGAAGTGGCCCAGGCCATTGAATTTGTGGTTACCAACGGGTTTACCGCTGGCGCCCTGATTGATGTAGATGGCGGCGCACGCTAAGTCGCCGCATCGCAAACACCCAAGGAGAACGTCATGAAAATCCTGCTGGTTTATGCCCATCCAGAGGCAGACAGTTTCAACGGCGCGCTGCGCGACATGACCGTCAAAACACTGATCGAACTGGGTCATGAGGTACAAGTCAGCGATTTGTACGCCATGCAGTTTGACCCGGTATCAAGCCGCCGCAATTTCACGACGGTGAAGAATCCGGACTTTCTCAAGCTGCAATACGAAGAAATGCACGCCGCTGAACACGATGGTTTTGCGCCGGATGTCGCAGCGGAGATCGCCAAACTTAAATGGGCGGATCTGATGATCTGGCAGTTTCCGCTGTGGTGGTTCAGCGTGCCCGCCATGCTTAAGGGCTGGGTGGATCGGGTGTTCGCCATGGGTAGTGTCTACGGGTACGGACACATGTATGAAGACGGCATGCTGCGCGGCAAGCGGGCGTTGCTGTCGGTAACAACGGGCGCAGGGGTGGATGCGTACAAGCCGGATGGCTCCAATGGCGATATCAATGCCGTACTGCGCCCTATCCAGCGCGGCATGCTGGAGTTTGTCGGCTTTGAAGTGCTGCGGCCGCAAATTTATTACTCGGCCTCCAAGGTGGGTCAGGAACAGCGTCAGATCTGGTTGCAGGAATGGGCCGCGCGTCTGGCTGGCATTGAGCAGGAAACCCCGGTTGGCGCCGGACGCTATTGAGCATCGTCCGGTTATCGTGCCGGGTGGCTGGGCATGGCTTGGGTTTTGCGGCGACTTCGACAAAGATGGTTTTTGTAACCACGTCGAACCTGCGGCACAAATGCCGGTCGCAATGACACTGGCGTTGTGCCTGCCGCTCCGGGAGTTTTGTAATGCCTCATGATCTGCATCACACACTTAAAACCCTGAAAACGGCCGATGGCCGCCCGCTGCAGTATTACAGCCTGCCCGCGCTGGAAAGCGCCGGCATCGGCAAGATCAGCCGCCTGCCGGTATGCATCCGCATTGTGCTCGAATCGGTTTTGCGCAATTGCGACGGACAAAAGGTCACCCAGGACCACGTTCACCAACTGGCAAACTGGGGCCCGAGTGCCAAGCGCACGGATGAAATCCCCTTCGTGGTGGCCCGCGTGGTGCTGCAAGACTTTACCGGTGTGCCGTTGCTGGCGGACCTGGCGGCCATGCGCAATGTGGCCGACAAACTGGGTAAAGACCCCAAGGTAATCGAACCGCTGGTGCCTGTGGATCTGGTGGTGGATCACTCGGTACAGGTGGATTACTACGGCACGCCCGACGCCCTGCGCCTGAATATGGAGATGGAATTCAAGCGCAATAGCGAGCGCTATCAGTTCATGAAATGGGGCATGCAGGCGTTCGATACCTTCAAGGTGGTGCCGCCGGGCGTGGGGATCGTGCACCAGGTAAATCTGGAGTACCTGTTTCGCGGCGTACAGATCAAGGATGGCGTTGCTTACCCCGATACGCTGGTTGGCACAGACAGTCACACCACCATGATCAATGGCGTGGGCGTGGTTGGCTGGGGTGTGGGCGGGATTGAAGCCGAGGCAGGCATGCTGGGCCAGCCCGTGTACTTTTTGACGCCCGATGTGGTGGGTGTGGAAGTCTCCGGCAAATTGCATGAAGGCGTGACCGCCACTGACCTTGTGTTGACCGTGACCGAGTTGTTACGCAAGGAAAAAGTGGTCGGCAAGTTTGTCGAATTTTTTGGCGAAGGCACGGCCAGCCTGTCGGTGGTTGACCGGGCCACGATCGGCAATATGGCGCCAGAATACGGTGCCACCATGGGTTTTTTTCCGGTCGACGAGAAAACGCTGGCTTACCTGAAAGGCACCGGCCGCACCGAGCAGGAAATCGCCACCTTTGAGGCGTATTTCAAGGCCCAGGGTTTATTTGGCGTGCCCTCGCACGGCGAGATTGACTACACCCGCGTGGTTAAACTCAACTTGAACGATATTGTCCCCAGTCTGGCCGGCCCCAAGCGCCCACAAGACCGTATTGCACTGCCGGACATGAAGAAAAAGTTTGAAGCGCTGTTTGTTGCGCCAGTTGCTGAAAACGGCTTTGGCAAAACAGCTGAAGATCTGAAAAAGCGCATTGGACTGGGCTTTGTGCCAGCCAGTCCGGCGGCAGACAATTTGCTGGATGAAGCCGGCTCTGCCGCCAACAAGGCAGAGATGATCGGCAATCACCCAACTTCTAGCCGCATCGTGCCGCCGCATGCCCGCACTGATCTGGGCAATGGGGATGTGCTGATTGCAGCCATTACCAGTTGCACCAATACATCCAACCCTGGTGTGTTGCTGGCAGCCGGGCTGCTGGCAAAAAAAGCCGTAGAAAAGGGGTTGGGTGTTGATCCACACATCAAAACCAGCCTGGCTCCTGGCTCGCGCGTGGTGACGGAGTACCTGACCCGGACCGGTTTGCTGGAGCCGCTGGCCCAGTTGGGTTTTGCGCTGGCCGGTTACGGTTGCACCACCTGTATTGGCAATGCAGGCGACCTGGCACCGGAGTTCAACGATGCCATCACCAAAAACGATGTCGTCGCGGCGGCTGTACTGTCGGGCAATCGCAATTTTGAAGCGCGTATTCACCCCAACATCCGCGCCAATTATCTGGCCAGCCCGCCGTTGGTGGTGGCATTTGCCATTGCCGGGCGTGTCAATATTGATCTCTCGCATGAGCCGTTGGGTAATGGTAAAGATGGCAACCCGGTGTACCTCAAAGACATCTGGCCGCGCAGCGAAGAAGTGGCGGATTTGCTCAAGTACGCGCTGGACCCGGAAGTCTTCCGCCGTCTTTACAGCGACTTCACCAAAGACCTTGACCTGTGGAACGCCATCCCGGCGCCCGAGGGGCAGGTTTATAACTGGCCGGACTCCACCTACATTGCTCAGCCGCCTTTCTTTGATGACTTTGCCATGCAGCCCGGTTCGATCGGGGATATCAAAAATGCCAGGGCACTGCTGATTCTGGGTGACTCCGTCACGACGGATCACATCAGCCCGGCGGGTTCGTTTGGCGAAAAAACACCCGCAGGGCAATACCTGGTGTCGCATGGCGTACAGCGGCCGGATTTCAACAGCTACGGCTCCCGACGTGGCAATCACGATGTGATGATTCGCGGCACCTTTGCCAACGTGCGCGTAAAAAACCTGATGTTGCAGCCCAAAGAAGACGGTAGCCGGATTGAAGGCGGCTTTACTTTGCTGGATGGCAAACAGACTACGGTGTACGAGGCGGCACAACACTACCTGGCGGAGCACATTCCGACCGTTGTGTTTGCTGGCGAAGAATACGGCACCGGCTCCAGTCGGGACTGGGCGGCCAAAGGTACGCTATTGCTGGGCGTGAAAGTGGTTGTCGCCAGAAGCTTTGAGCGCATTCACCGCAGCAACCTGGTGGGCATGGGTGTATTGCCTTTGCAGTTCAAGGGTGGCGATTCTGCAGAAAGCCTCAAACTCAAGGGAGATGAGATATTCAGCGTGCTGGGCGTGGATGAACACCTGAAGCCGCAGCAAGACCTGAAGCTGGAAATCACCCGTGCAGATGGCAGCAAGGAACATGTCGCCGTTCTGTGCCGCATCGATACCCCGATTGAGGTGGACTACTACAAGCACGGCGGGATTTTGCCGTTTGTGTTGAGAGGGTTGTTGCGCTGATTGGTTTGATGTTGACTCTTAGGAGATGGCCTCAACGCACTGAATTTAAATGGGTATTTATTTAAGACACTCCATTTTCGAGGCAAGTCACACAAAGTGATGTACGGCCCGGATGAAGCGAAGCGCAAATCCGGGTTGCTCTGCATGCCAGCATCAGGTGCCATTGCAACCCGGGTTTTCGCATGATTGCCAGGTGCCCTCGCATAGAATGAAACCAACATTAAATGTGCACGCCAACACATTGATATTGAACAGGAATCAACCCATTTTCGTGTATTGCTCCAGCACATCCAGAAATTTCGCTGCCGCTGGTGACAAAGACCGGTCTGGCCGGCGATAAACCGATATTTCTCGCGACAGGCTGGGGCCTTCCAGCGCAAGGCGCTGCAAGTTGAATGCGCCGGCCAGCGGCGCAACGTAATCGGGCGCAATCACCACACCCAGCCCCGCGCCGGCCAACCCGAGGCCAGATGTGACATAGGCAACGGTATACGCTGGTGTGAGTTGCAACTGCGCATCCGCACTTTGCAATTCTGGCAACAGTCGGGACGAGAAGTCGCTTTCCATGATGATGAGCGGCCACGCTTGCAGTTCAGCCCAACGCAGCCGCCCAGCCTGGGCCAGCGGGTGATCTGCCCTGCACCATGCCGCAAACGGGCTCTGGAATAACGGCGTGCGCAGCAGATGCGTATCGTTTTTGCGATCTGGGCCAATGGCGAAATCAGCCTCTCCGGTGGCTACCGTTTCCAGCATGTCTTCCAGCAAGGTGTCGACCAGTTTGAGTTCTACTTTGGGATGCGTCGCCTTGTATTGCGCAATGACCGGCGCGAGCAACGTACACGCCAGGATTTGCGGCGCGCAAGCACGCACCTGACCTTTCTCCAATGTGGCCAGGTCAGAAGCGCTGCGCACCGCGCTTTGCAGATCGTCAAAAATCTGCCGCGCGGCCGGCAAGAACTCTGCGCCGGGTTGCGAGAGCACCACTCGCCGCGTGGTGCGATCAAAAAGCTTGAAGCCGATTTCGGCCTCCAGGTCTTTGACCAGCAAGCTCAGTGCAGACTGGGTCAGGTTCAATTCACGCGACGCCTCTGTAAAACCGCCATGAGTGGCCACCGCCAGGAACGCCCGTAACTGTCGCAAAGTGATATTCATAAAATATTCTTGATAATGAATTGAAATTATTCGTTTGAATAATAGACTGCGCCGCGCTCAAATGAGAAC
>JASLES010000231.1 GCA_030151005.1 Silvimonas sp. | reverse complement strand
GGTAGGGCTGGTGCTTTCTACCCCGTTGACGCTGTGCCTGGTGGTGGCCGGGCGCTATATCAAGGGGCTGCAGTTTCTGGAAATCCTGCTGGGCGAAGTCCCTGCGCTGACCATGCCGGAAAACTTCTATCAGCGCGCTTTATCTGGCGACGCCGATGAAATCATCGCCAGCGCCCGCGTGTTTCTCAAACGCAAACCTCTTGCGGTGTATTGCGATACGGTTCTGCGCCCCGCCGTACACATGCTGGCGATGGACTACGCCAGCAAGGCCATTTCGCGCGCGGAGCAAAAACGGGTCAGTGCCGTGATTGGCACCGTCATTGAAACGTTAAGCGGCTCTGGCAAGCCCGCAAAGGGCAACCGTCGGCAATCGGTACTGGAAGAAGTCAGCCTGGGCCGCCAGTTGCGTACACGCCGTGAACAGCAAACGGGTCGCTGGCAAGGTCCGATCAACGCGCCGGAAGGTTCTGTGGTGCTGGCTGTGGGGCTGGGCTCGGGCGGCGATGAACTGGCCGCCGAGATTCTGGTGCGTATTTTGCGTACCCAGAACATTGATGGCCGTCATCTAGCGCTGGAAGACTTGCAAGGCCCGATCCCGGATGAGGTCAATCCGGAGATCGTTGCCGTAGTCTTCTTGATCAGCGTCATCCCTGAAACCGAGGGTGACCTGTTCGATAATCTGATCGGAACGTTCCGCGAGCGCTTGCCCCATGCGCAGATCATGGCGGCCGTACTGGGCAGCCCGTTTGAATTGCGCGATTTGCCACCGCGGCAGATCGAAGCCGCTGACCAGACCCTGCATACCTATGAAGAGATGGTGCAGGCCTGCAGCGACGTGCCTAAAGTACAAACCCCGCGTTAAAAGCGGGATTCAAACGCTGGCGAGCCAGCAACGCCAGAGTCCGGCCCCCGGCAACGCACGGATGGCGGTAAAGCCTTCCGGCGCGGTTTGGCCGGACGGCAACAGCAAGCGCACCTCATGCCAATCGCAAAGCGTAGCGGCGTGTTGTGCGGCTGGCCACAGCGCAAACCATGCAGTTGGCTCGGCGTCCACAGCCATCTGCAAGCGCAGGCCGGAACCCGGTTGTAGATGCAGCAGCGCCTGGAGCTGTCCATCCCCTCGCCATAATGCCCATGCCAGGCAGTCGCCGCCTGGCGCCGGAGATGCCGGCAAGATCGGTGCGCTGGTAGGCAAGCGCACAGCCAGATCCGCCAGCGCGTGAACGGGCACCGGCGCCACATAATGTCCGGTCCGGGCATCCGGATTTTCCAGCAACAAGACCGGCGTTCCCGGTCGGATCAGCGCGAACAACTCGATCACGTCGGTATTGCGCATGCGCACGCAGCCATGCGAAGCAGGCACGCCCATGGGCTGATCGTCTGGCGTACCGTGGATGTAGATATAGCGGCGCAAGGTATCGACCGTACCGAGCCGGTTAAACCCTGGCTGGCAGCCAGACAACCAGATAATCCGGCTCAGAGTCCAGTCTCGCTCCGGAAACTGTGCACCCAGCGCCGGCGTATGGATTTCACCCGTGGCACGGCGGCCCCGCAGCACGCTGCCAGACGGCAGCCCTTCTCCGATCATGGCCCGCACGGTATGCAAACCACGCGGCGTTTTCATGCTGCCCTGCTGCTCACCGATGCCCGCCGCTGCCGTAGAAACAGCGTATTGCCGCAGCAAACGGCTTTCTTCGTACAAGCGCAGGCTTTGCGCAGCAAGGTCGATTTCGATATGCATGTGTAGAACCAGAACACCTACAACAGGAGACAAATAAAAAACGGAGGCCGAAGCCTCCGTCCTGGAACACGTGCGCTGTGCTTAGTGTTTGATCAGCCCGTTGTAGATCGCGCTGGCCAACTCACCGTCTGGCGTGTCCTGTGAGGCTTCCCAAGCCATCATACCGCCCAGCTTCATCTTTTTCACGTAGTCGGCCTTGTCTTTGATGACTTGCGGATCGTCATAAACCCAGATTTCAGCACCAGATGTTTTGACAATGGCGCGGGTTTTGTCATCCCGGTATACGTCACCCGCCTTGGCCTTGATCTCGGCATAGGTTGCAATGCCTTCGTCAGGCGAGCCCTTGGCTTTGGCTTTGACGGCCTGATGAATACCATGTGCATCCATGCTGCCCGGCACCCAGCCGTAGCCATAGAACGGCACACCCAAGACAAGTTTGCCCGGCTGCACGCCCTTGTCGATGTAGTCCTTGACGGCCATATCGATCGAGAGCCGATCCTTCGGCCCGGTAAACAGGTTGGACTGATATCCGGTAGTGCTGTCCCACGGGCCGGCAAAGTCGTAGGTCATCAGGTTGATCCAGTTCACCGATGCCTGGATTTTTTCGCTCTCGATATTGCCGTACACATTGGCGGCGGCGCTGGCGGCCACGGTCAAGAGATACCCTGGTTTGGCGGCATCCAGCTGTTTGCGGAATTCAGCCAGCAACGCGGTGTAGTTCTTGGGGTCTTCGTCGCGCACGATATTGCCTTCGTTACCCGCTGTACCCGGGTACTCCCAGTCGATATCAATACCGTCGAACACACCGGCAGCCAGACCATTCTTGCCGTCGATATTGCCCTTGATAAAGGTGTCTACGCAGGACTTCACAAAGGCTTCCCGGTTTTTGGGCAAGGCCGCGTCAGAGAAGTATTTGGACCACGTCCAGCCCCCCAGCGAAATCACCACTTTCAGGTCAGGGTGCTTTTGCTTGAGTTGCTTGATCTGGTTCCAGTTGCCAAACAGGCCGTTGCTGCCCGCGTCTGGCTTGCCATCCAGCGTATTGGCGGCATCGACGGGTTGTTTGTAATCCTGATCGGGATACCCCACCGCGCATTTGTTATCAACCACGTTGCCAAACGCATAGTTGATGACGGTCACCTTGCTGGCCAGACCCGATGTTTCCATATTTTTAACAAAATACGGCGGTGTGCGGCCCGCAGCCCAAGCCGGGTAATACGCGACAAACTGCGGTTTGGCCGGGGCAGGTACACCCCCCACGACAGCGGCCGTCGCTGCAGCGGCCGGTTTGGCATCGCCGCCGCCATCGTCTTTTTCAATCAGCTTGAAATTGGCAAACAGGGACGTACCCGGCTCGCCAGAGCCATTCACCCATTGTTCCAGCGCCAGGTGAAACGCAAACTTGCTCTTGAAATCAATGCTATAGCTGTTCCATTGATTATTGTCTTTGAGCACTTCCGCGCCACCGCCCAGCTTGGCCGCACCGGCCAGCCAGTTGTCACGCCCAGGAAAGTCAGCCGTATACCCAATCACGCCGCCGCAACTGGAGCTACATGTCCCCAGGTAATCAAACGTCAGCGTGTATTTTTTGCCTTCGGCAAACTGGGTTTTGGAGAAAAGATCACCGCCAAACACTTTCTTGGTGAACTTGAGCGCCTTGCCGCCGGGGCGCAGCGGGTCATCCACAATCGCGCCATGCATGGGCACGGTGCCGTCGCCGTTCTGACCCACCCATTGCGAGAGGTCACCCTTGAAATCGTCTTGGAACACCACTTTATCGGCGTGCGCAAGCGCAGCCGCCGCCATCAGCGGCAGCAACAATAGCTGTCTCATTCTTCATCCTCGTTCGGGTATTTTTGCCTGATTGTGATACAACCGGCGGCCCGTCTTTTGCTGCGCAACTGCCGCGGCCTGCTGGCTCACCGTGTTCGCAATCTTTTATTCACGATCGCGTTATGTCCGCGACCATGCGCAAGACTCTAGCATGAGGATGAGTCTGGATAGTCAGATGTCATGTACGGCGCGCAATTTGAGCAACAATGGGC
The DNA here is from genome assembly GCA_030151005.1 of Silvimonas sp. Taxonomy (GTDB): domain Bacteria; phylum Pseudomonadota; class Gammaproteobacteria; order Burkholderiales; family Chitinibacteraceae; genus Silvimonas. The sequence goes on along the minus strand of JASLES010000231.1, from coordinate 1,783 downwards.
TGGCGTAGTGGCCTTGCCTCGCCATCACACTCTCAGGCGATCCCGGCCGCTTTCTCATCACGCAGCGCCTTTTGCTGGCGGCGGCGCTCGGCAAAAAAAGCCTTGAGCTGGGCGGCGGCGTCCTGGGCCAGCAGGCCGCCCAGCACTTCGGTGTGATGATTGAGCCGGGCATCCATGAACGGATTGATCACACTGCCTGCGCAGCCGGTTTTAGGGTCGGTAGTCGCAAACACCACACGCGCCAGGCGCGCATGCATCATGACGCCTGAGCACATCAGACAGGGCTCCAGTGTCACGTAAAGCTCGCATCCGGGCAGCCGATAGTTGCCCAGGGTTTGCGCCGCACCCCGCAGCGCCAGCATTTCAGCATGGGCCGAAGGGTCATGCCGGGTGATGGGCTGATTATGGCCTCGCCCGATAATCTGCCCTTTATAGACCACCACCGCCCCCACCGGGACTTCGCCCAGGGCCTGGGCCTGGGCGGCTTCAGCCAGCGCAGCCTGCATGAACCCGATTTGCGCCTCAGACCATTCATGCAGCATCGGCAACGGTTCAGCCGGTTCAGACATGGCCCAGCAACTCCGCAGCATGACGCCGCGTGGTCTCGGTGATATCCACCCCACCCAGCATGCGGGCGATCTCTTCCACGCGCCCGGCGTCATCCAGCGCAGCGACGTGGCTGACAATGCCAGCGTTGCCTTTGTCTTTACTCACCTGGAAATGCTGATTGCCGCAGGCGGCCACTTGCGGCAAATGGGTAATGCACAAGACCTGATGCGCCTTGCCCAGGTCAGCCAGCATGCGTCCAACAATTTCTGCCACGCGCCCGCCAATACCGACATCAACCTCGTCGAAAACCAGGGTCGGCACACCGGCAAGGCCACTGGTAATCACCTGAATACCCAGGCTAATGCGAGACAACTCCCCGCCGGAGACAATCTTGCCCAACGGCCGCGGCTCAGCATCACCGTGTGCAATCTGGAAATCCACATCTTCAAGGCCGTGCCCACCGGCCGCGACCGGGGTTAACGCGACGGTAAATACGCTATCGGCCAGTGCCAGGGGTTTCATCTGCGTCGTAACCGCTTTGGCAAACGGCGCAGCTTGTTTTTGCCGCAAGGCAGAGAGTTGCGCTGCCCGTTTTTCATAGGCAGCGCGCGCAGTAATGACGGCTTTTTCCAGACGGGCGATCCCTTCTCCACCGCCCAGCGCGTCAAGCTGGGTTGTCCATTCCTGGAGCGCGGCTGGCAGTCGCCCTGGGGGTTCGATGCGGTATTTGCGCGCAGTTCGCCAGACCAGATCCAGCCGGGTCTCGACCTCTTGCAAACGTTGTGGGTCCAGTTCCAGATGATCCGCATACCGACGCAGTTCGCTCACCGCTTCGGCCAACTGGGCGTCCACACTAGCCAGTAAATCCAGCGACGGATTCAACTGTTCATCGTAACCGGCCAGTTCTTGCAGGCGGCGGCTGGCGCTGCCCAGCCAGCCCTGGCAGTTTTCATCACCGTCGCTGAGCACATCCAGTGCGGATTGCACGCCATCAATCAGACTGGCGGCATGCTGCAGGCGGCGATGTTCCCCTTGCAGTTCTTCCCATTCATTGTCACCCAGACCCAGTTCGGCAACTTCATTGATCTGCCATTGCAACCGTTCACGCTCGGCATCAAACGCGGCGGCATTGCGGCTGGCAGCGGCGAACTCTTCTTCTGCACGTTGCCATTGCCGCCAGTATCCCGCGACATCGGTCGCCACCTCTGTCGCGCCGGCAAAGGCATCGAACAGA
>JASLES010000207.1 GCA_030151005.1 Silvimonas sp. | reverse complement strand
CAGCTGTTCTGCATCCAGCGCCTGGTGCACGGCATCGCGCGCCTGGGCGTGCGCCAGTTGAAACGCCAGTTGCGCGTGCGTGGGCAAACTGACGCCGGCGCGGCCCAGGGCAATGCGGGCGGAGGTAAACCGTCGCAGCGTCTGCCACGGGTTTTCAGTGACTGGAGAGCTGGTGCTGGCCACGGTTTTCCCCTCAATTCAGGCGCCGCAGCGCTTCGCCAAAGCCGGGCGGCAAGCCCTCATGCAATCTGAACTGCGGCTCGGTGCTGAAAATCTGTGTCTGCTGCAGCCAGGCTTCAAACTCCGGCGCCGGGCGTAAACCGAGCACCCGCCGTACATACAGGGCATCGTGAAAAGAGGTGGTCTGATAATTGAGCATGATGTCGTCCGAGCCCGGAATGCCCATCACAAAATTGCAGCCGGCCGTCGCGAGCAAGGTCAACAGGTTGTCCATATCGTTCTGGTCGGCTTCGGCATGATTGGTGTAGCAGACGTCGCAGCCCATGGGCAGACCCAGCAATTTGGCGCAGAAATGGTCTTCCAGCCCGGCGCGGATGATCTGCTTGCCGTCGTACAGGTATTCCGGGCCAATAAACCCAACCACGGTGTTGACCAGCAGCGGCTTGAATTTGCGCGCCACGGCATAAGCGCGCGCCTCGCAGGTTTGCTGGTCGATGCCGTGGTGCCCGTTGGCAGATAACGCACTGCCCTGCCCGGTCTCGAAATACATCACGTTGTCGCCCACCGTACCGCGCTGGAGAGAGAGCGCCGCGCTGCGGGCTTCGGCCAGCAATGCCAGATCGATCCCGAAACTGCGGTTTGCGGCCTGCGTTCCGGCAATGGACTGAAACACCAGATCCACCGGTGCCCCCCGCTCTATGGCGGCAATCGTGTTGGTCACGTGCGTCAATACGCAAGACTGGGTGGGAATCTGATAACGGCTGATGATCTGATCCATCATGCTGACCAGATTCATGACCTGCGGCACGTTGTCTGTGGCCGGGTTGATGCCAAACACTGCATCCCCGCTGCCGTACAACAAACCATCCAGCAAACTGGCGGCTATGCCACTGGCGTCGTCTGTCGGGTGATTGGGTTGCAGACGCGTGGACAAGCGCCCTTCCAGGCCAATGGTGCTTCTGAATCCCGTGACCACGCGGCATTTTCTGGCGACCAGAATCAGGTCCTGGTTGCGCATGATTTTGCTGACGGCGGCGGCCATTTCCGGCGTGATGCCGGCGGCGGCGGCGGCCAGCACGTCGCTGGTCACCTCATCACTGAGTAACCAGTTACGAAAATCCCCCACGGTCAGATGGCTGATCGCGGCAAAGGCCGCTGGATCATGGTCGTCGATGATCAACCGGGTGACTTCATCGCTTTCGTACGGCACCAGCGGCTGATCCAGAAAAACGCGCAGCGGCAACTCAGCCAGTGCCATTTGCGCCACCACGCGTTGCTCTGCACTGGTCGCTGCCACGCCTGCCAGCATGTCGCCAGAACGCAGCGGCGTGGCTTTGCCCATCAGGTCTTTCAGATCAGCAAACTGATGCGTGATCGGCCCTACCGTATGACTGAACTGCGGCACAGACTTGCTTCCTTGTTGCCCGCACCCTCGGGCGAGGGTGCGGATGAGGCGTTACGAAGCGGCTTCCGGTGCCACGTACATGGCATCGGCACGGCGGCGGCCAGTGAGCAGAAAGTAAGCGTAACCCAGCGCCAGGAACACTACAAAGATGCCAAAAATCAGCAGGTTGTAATAGATCATGGTCGCCATGCAGATCACGGCACCAAACAGGGCAAATGCCGGGAAATACGGATACAGCGGGGCGCGGAACGGTCGAGCCAGCCCAGCTTCAGTCCGGCGCAGTTTAAAGAGGCTCAGCATGCTCAGGATATACATCAAGATCGCCCCGAACACCGACATGGTGACGATATTGGCGGTCAGTGTCTGGCCACCCAGCGTGAGCAACTGATCACTATAGATGGCCGCAATCCCGATCACGCCACCCGCAATAATGGCCCGATGCGGCGTCTTGAAGCGCGGATGCACTTTGGCAAAGTAAGCGGGCAAATACGCCTCACGGGATAGCGCAAAAATCTGGCGGGAATACCCCAGAATAATGCCGTGGAATGACGCCACCAGCCCAAACAGACCCAACCACACCAGCATATGCAGCCAGTCGCTATGCGGGCCGACAATCAGTTTCATGGCCTGCGGTAACGGATCATTGATGTTGGATAGTTTGGTCCAGTCTCCCGCGCCACCGGCAAACAGCATCACGCCGATAGCCAGCACCACCAGCGTCAGAATACCGGCGATATAGGCAATGGGAATGGAGCGTTTGGGGTCTTTGGCTTCTTCCGCCGCCATGGCCACACCTTCAATGGCCAGGAAAAACCAGATGGCAAACGGAATCGCCGCAAACATCCCCGGAATGGCCGCCAGCGAGAAATGATCGCTGCCCGCCCAGCCGCCTTTGACAAAATTGGCGGTAGAAAACCCCGGCGACACCACGCCCATAAACACCAGTAGCTCGAAGATGGCCAGCACGGTGACACACAACTCAAACGTCGCCGCAATCTGCACGCCCACAATGTTGAGCCCCATAAACAGCAGATACGCGCCCACCGCCGCGTGTTTGGGGTCGATATTGGGGAACTGCACGTTCAGATACGCGCCAATGGCCAGCGCAATGGCCGGCGGCGCAAACACAAACTCGATCAACGTTGCCACCCCGGCCAGATAGCCACCGGTGGGGCCAAAAGCGCGTTTGCTATATGCAAACGGGCCGCCAGCGTGCGGGATAGAGGTGGTCAACTCGGTAAAACTGAAAATAAACGTGGCATACATGGCTGCGATAAAAAGCGCGGTAATGGTAAAACCCAACGTACCTGCCGATGCCCAGCCGTAGCTCCAGCCAAAATACTCGCCAGAGATAACCAGCCCAACGGCAATCCCCCACAACTGCCACGTGCTCAGAACGGGTCTGAGACCGGATGCTGATGCTTCCATTGCATGCTCCTGTGCGATACCCGATGACGGCCCGGCAGCCAGACTGGCCTGCCTGCTTGTAAAACCCCCAATGAATCAACGACTGCCTGCGGGCATAACGCTTGCTTGAAGACGTTGTGATTGCCCTTGGCGACGAATATAGCAACGGGCAAAAACCGGCCGTTATCGAAAATCGGCAAAGATGACAAACACATGGCAATGGCCGGTGTTTGCCTGATGACCGCACGTGGGAGACGCCCCTGCCATGACCCATTTAGCAAGCGCACCGGCTGATGGTGCGCCACCCGCCCGGCGCACCATCGTTGCGCACGATGTCGATGAACAAGCACAGAATCTGACGCATTGGGAACAACGCTACGACCAGATCACGGCCGGGCGCTTTTGTGGTGTGCTGGAAGAATGGTGCGCCAGCGATGTGCAGATCTTCCGCGAGCGCAATAGCTGCGCGCTGCATCAATCCTGCAATGTCCGGCCCGATGCGTTGTGGTTTGGCATTGAGGCGCACACGCGAGAGATGCGCATCAATGGCCGTCAGGTGGGGCCAGACCGGATCATGACCCGGCCCGGACATCACCCGTTTGAATTGATGACGCCAGATGAGCATGAAATCCTGGGCATTGTGATCGGGCGCAGCACCTTGCTGGCAGCCGCAGAACAACAAGGTTGCCGGATCAATCTCCCCGGCCTGGCCGGAGCAGAACTGTTGCAAGTGGATCACCAGGCGCTGGCAACGTGCCGGCAACACATCAATCTGTTGCTAACCATGCCGGAGCAAGACACAGCGGCGGCCCAGGCCGATCAGGTCATCGGTGCCCTGCTGACCTTGCTGGATACCAGCGCCGCCGAAAACCAGGCCTGCGCCAGTCTGGCGCGGCGGCGGCGCATTGTGCGTGACGCGCATGAGTATGTGCTGAGCCACCAGGATGAATCCGTCACCGTGCCCATGCTGTGCGAGCAGCTGCACGTCAGCCGCCGCACGCTGCAATATTGTTTTGAAGATGTGCTGGGCATCAGCCCGATGGCCTGTTTGCGCTATTTGCGGCTCAATGGTGTGCGCCGGCAATTGCAAGGCGGTGCGGGCGGCGAATTGCGCGTTGGGGACGTCGCCGCCGCCTGGGGCTTTCGCAATTTCAGCCAGTTTTCCTGTGACTACAAAAAACTGTTTGGCGAATCCCCCTCCAGCGCCCTGAAACTTTAAACCGGCCGGTTTGATGGCCACCAGCACCAGCCGTGGGCGTTATGGCGCAGGGCCACCACCGTCAGCGGCGGAATGTCGATCCGGCTAAAACTGCTGACCGGCGCTTGCAAGGCATGCAGGATGGCCGCACGGATCACCGGCGCATGCGTCAAGGCCACAACGTCACCCGCGTGCGCCAGTTGTGCCAGCCAGGCCCCCACCCGCGCGTGAACATCGATAAACGATTCGCCGCCACCTGCCGGCGCATCCGCCTGGGTAAGCCACGCCCCCAGCGCCGCCGGTTCTTGCTGGCCGACCTCCGCCAGCGCCCGGCCGCGCCAGGCGCCATAGTTCATATCGGCTAATGCCGGCTCAATCTGTGCTGCCGTTGGCCATAACAAAGCGGTGTCTTGCGCCAACCGGGCCGGGCTGATGAACAAGCGGGACTCTGCAGAAACATGATCGACCAGGCGGGCAGCCAGGGTTTCTTGTCGCCCGCGCTCATCCAGGCCTTCATCGGCGGGAAAATGGCCTTTGCGTAATGCGGGCGTGCTGGCAAGACTGATCAGAAACAGGCGGGTGGTCATGGTCAGAAACAGGGGAAATGAAGCGCGCTGTGACAGCCGTGAAAAGATTTCAATATCCAGCGCCGGGCTGGCTCATTAATATACGCGCAAATTCCAAATACATATTACGCCAAGCGTAATTACAATGAACTCACGACCATCGTGCCCACAGGAGACATCTCATGACCGACGCCGTTCTCAGCCCCGTTGCTGAGCCTACCCCGATTGCGCTGGGCGAGTGGTTGCCCTGGGCTGTTTTCGGCGGCCTGCTGGCCCTGTTGGCCATTTACTTTGTCGGCAGCGAACAAGGCGCTACCTCGCTGATCAAGGGCATGTACGTGCATGAATTCGTGCACGACGGTCGCCACCTGCTGGGTTTCCCCTGCCACTAAGCCCGGAGCCATCATGGTCGGAAAATTACTGCTGCGCGGCATGATTGCCGGCGTGGTTGCAGGCGTGCTGACGTTTGGCTTTGCCAAAGTCGTGGGTGAGCCACAGGTGGATCAGGCCATTGCCTTTGAATCGCAAATGGAACATGCCCACGCGCATGATCATGGCGATGCCACCGCAGACGAACCCGAACTGGTCAGCCGGGAAACCCAGGCCGGCGCCGGGCTGTTTACCGGCGTGGTGACCTACAGCGCCGCATTTGGCGGCCTGTTTGCCCTGGTCTTTGCGTTTGTCTACGGTCGTAGCAGCAAACTGCAAGCACGCCCGCTGGCTGCCTTGCTTGCGCTGGGTGCGTTTGTGGCGCTAGCCGTGGTACCCAGCCTGAAATACCCGGCCAACCCGCCGTCGGTGGGCAACCCGGATACGATTGGTTTTAGGACTGCGATGTTCTTCATCATGATTGCCATTTCGCTGGTGACCATGGTGTTGTCCCTCAAAGTGCGCAAGGCGCTGGTCGCGCAATGGGGCCAGTGGAACGCATCCATTGCGGCCGGTCTGTTGTTCATGGTGATCATTGGTGTGGTGCAAACGCTGCTGCCCACCATCAACGAAGTCCCGGCCGCCTTCCCCGCCGTGTTGTTGTGGAAATTCCGCGTGGTGGCGCTGGGCATGCAAGCCATTCTGTGGACCACGCTGGGCCTGTTGTTTGGTTACCTGGCCGATCACAAACTGCGTGAACAACACTCTCTGGCCATTGCGCACTAAGCATGGTCAGGTAGAGGTGAGTAAAAAAAGCCCGCAATACTGCGGGCTTTTTTTTATGCGCTTGCGGCCATGCTGGCCATGGGTGCCGCCGAGGTCGGAAATGACGAAGTGGTGGGCAAAATGATTCATTCTTGCGAACAGATGGTTTGCGGGGCTGGGGTTGCTTTTGACTTGCCTCCCCTCCGGCAGTGCCGAGCATCGCAGCAGCGCGTGGGGAATTCGGCGAGCACCTGTTTGAGCCCGAAGGGCGAGTCTGCGGAGCCGCCCACGTGATGCGAGAAGCACAGGGAACCCACGTAGTGGGCGCTGTCGCAGG
>JASLES010000191.1 GCA_030151005.1 Silvimonas sp. | reverse complement strand
CTCGAGGCCGAGCGCAGTGCGCGGCTGCGCGTCGTGCTGTATGTGCGCCTGGCAGTGGCGGCGGCCTGGGTGCTGGTATTGATCCTCAATCTGGGCTTGTTACTGCTGTTTTCCAGCCTGCTGGCGCAAAAGAGCCGTCAGGCGCGGGACATGACGCAACGCCACGCCGTGCTGGATGCCCGCATCAACGAAAAAACGGACGAACTCAAAGCGCTATCCATGGATTACCAGATGGGTGTAGAGCGTGAACGAGCCAAACTGGCGCGCGAACTGCACGACGAACTGGGCTCTATTCTGACGGCCACCAAAATGGATATCTCCTGGGTACAGCGCGAGATCAAGGAGCAATACCCGGCCATCTTCGAGAAGCTCAAACGCACCTTGCGCAACCTGGATCAAGGCATTCAGTTCAAGCGTCGGGTGGTGCAAGAATTGCATCCGTCTTTGTTGTCGACCTTCGGCCTGATCGCCTCTGTGCGCTCTTTGGCCGAAGACGCCGCCCAACGCAGCAACTGGCAGCTGGACCTCGCCCTGCCCGATGACGACACCCCGATTGATGAAACGCTGGCGCTGATCATTTACCGCATCGTGCAAGAGAGTCTTTCCAACGCTGCCAAATACGCCCATGCCGGCAAGGTATCGATTGGTCTGATGGTCGATGACGAACACATGAAGCTGGAGATTGAGGACGACGGCAAGGGCTGTGACCTGGATGCCTTGCCCGGCGACACCCATGGCTTGCAGGGAATCCGCCATCGGGCTACGGCCATTGGCGGCAAGGTGGAGTTTCGCAGCGAACCGGACAAAGGCCTTTACACCCGCGTATTGCTGCCGCGCACATTCTCCAAAGAAAAACAGCACCCGAAGGTGCTGTCCTGAGTTCTGGCTGGCCGGTGCGATCAGCTATGTTGATCAGCCGAGTTTTCGATTTTCTCGCCACTCTTCTGGATATCCTGGCCTGCCCCCTTGACGGTGTTGCAGGCAGACAGGGATGCGACGATCAGCAAAGCGGCAACAATGCAAGCGCGTTTCATGACAACTCTCCTTTGTATGAGTGCTGGTCTGGCGGTCGTCCGTGACGCACCGCTTTCCGTGATCACAATGTAACTGCTCGCTTCTTCTGCGCCTGTCGCTGCGCCATCCATTTTTTTGTCGTCTTCATCCTACATTTCTTCGTATCTTCAAATGGTTACGAGAAATTTGCCGACAAACACGACAGACAAAAAGAAGCCGCGCTACAAGATGGCGGTTCTTGCAGCGCGGCGGCACCCGGACAAAGGAGAGGGAAGCCACCAGAGTGGCTTCAGGTCGGGTGCAAGTCGGGCAGCCTTGCGGGGCTACCCCGTGCAGTCATGACTGCGTTCAGTGCTTGGTGGAACCGCGCACCGATTGCTTTGCATCTTCGCGGGCATCACCCACGGCGGCTTGAACCTTGCCGGCATTCTTTTGCAGGTTGCCCTTCAACTGGGTACCGGGATTGCCAGTGGCTTTACCCACGGTTTCCTTGACGGCGCCCTTGGCTTCGTTGATGCGGCCTTTCACTTGATCTTTGTTCATGATGCTTTTCCTCTTGGATGGTTCGTCAGGAAATGCAGTTCTGATACAACCGCCAGATCTGTTGCAGCGGCTGTTCTGCACGTGAACCATCCTACGGGGTGCATGCAAGGCCGACTGTGAGCAGCCGGATATTTCTTGCGTCAGTCATTGTCTGGCAAGGTTGTGATCCCCGGCGCGAACATCTATCCCGCGCGCCGCCGTGCAAAGCTGGGAATTTGCAACGGATTGATTATCATGATCTTGTACTTTCGGGAGAGACATGACTTGATTGCCCCTGCCCTGCACCCAGAGGAAAAAAACCGGCTGGAAGCACTCCAGACCATGTGTGTGCTCGATACGCCACCGGTACACGAACTGGACCGCGTCACCCGTATGGCCAGCCGCTTGTTTGACGTGCCCATTGCGCTGGTCTCTCTGGTCGACGCCAATCGCCAGTGGTTCAAATCGAAAGTGGGCCTTGATGCGCCCGAAACCCCGCGGGATATCTCTTTTTGCGGCCACGCTATCCTGGCACCAGGCGCGCTGGTGGTGCGCAACGCCCTGCGGGATGTGCGGTTTGCCGATAACCCGCTGGTCACCGGTGCGCCTCATATCCGCTTTTACGCCGGCCAGCCCATCCGCTCACTGGAAGGCCAGCCCATTGGCACGCTGTGCCTGATCAGCCCGCAACCGCGCGAGTTCTCCGACACCGATGCCGCAACACTGCGCGATCTGGCCGCGATCGTAGAACAATACTTTCAGCAACAAGAATCCTTTATGCGGGCTCATCGCGCCGAGCGCGAACTGGCGCACTCGCAAACCCTGTTCGAGAAAACCTTTGAACATGCCGGCGTGGGCATTGCCATTGTCTCCACCGAGGGCAAGTGGCAGCGCGTCAATCAGCAACTGTGCCAGATGCTGGGTTATACCGAATCGGCTTTGCTGGCAAAAACCTTCCAGGACATTACCCACCCGGATGATCTGCCCAAAGATCTGGCACTGGTGGGCCAGGTGCTGGCGGGGGAGATTTCGACCTACACCCTGGAAAAACGTTATTTTCACGCCAGTGGGCACGTTGTCTGGATTTTGCTGACGGTGTCACTGATGTATGACGAGTTCGACAAGACACGCTCTTTCATCGCCATCATCAACGATATTTCTCAGCGCAAAACCATGGAAAACGAACTCCTGACGCTGCAAGGTGAACTGGAGCAGCGGGTCATGACGCGCACGCTGGAGTTGTCAACTGCCGTGGCCCAGTTGCGGGAAGAAATGGAGTTGCGCTCGGCCATGCAGCAATCGCTGCAACTGGAAAAAGAGCGTTTCCGGCTGACACTGGCCAACGCGACGGACGCCTTTATCGAGCTTGATCCGCAAGGTAATGTCACCGCCTGGAATCAGGCCGCAGAGCAAGTGCTGGGCTGGACGCGCGATGAAGTCCTGCATCAGCCGGTACGCGATCTGATCATCCCGCCGGCCCTGCGCGTTTCTGGCCGTAAAGGATTCGACCAGTTCATCGATACGCGTCCTGGCAATCGCCAGCACATGCAGTTTCCGGCCTTGCGCAAAGATGGCAGCGAGTTTGCTGCTGAACTGACACTGGCAGAGAACACCATTGAAGGCCAGCGCATCGTCAACGCCTTTTTACGCGACATCTCGCAACGCAAGGCCGACGAACAGGAAATCCTCTCCAGCCGCTGGCGGCTGCGTTTGCTGACCGACAACATGCCCGGCCTGATCTGTCATGTGGATGAGCACCTGCGCTACCAGTTTACCAACCGCACCTACGAAAACTGGTTTGGCGGCAGCAATGGCAACCTGATTGGCAAACACATGCTGGAAGTCGTCGACGACACGGCCATGACCGTGGCCGGCCCGTATATTGCGCAAGCGCTGGCGGGCAAGCAGGTCAGCTATGATAACTGCGTCACCCGCGGCGAGGGCACGCGTTATACGCACACCACGCTGGTGCCGGACGTGCGTAGCGACGGGTACGTACAGGGTTTTTATTTGCTCTCTCAGGACATCACCGAGCGCAAAAACCTGGAAAACCGCCTGGCGTTCGAGGCCGAACATGACCCCTTGACCGGCCTGCCCAATCGACGCGCTTTCATGCGCATCTTGCATGAAACCATCGCCCGCAGTCGCCGCACCGCGCTGGGCGTGGCGCTGCTATTTCTGGATCTGGACGGATTCAAACAAATCAACGACTCCCTGGGCCACGAGTTTGGGGACAAGGTACTGCAAACCTTTGCCACAACCCTGAGCCATACCGTGCGGGAGACGGACGTGGTGACGCGGCTGGCGGGGGATGAATTCACCATCATTCTGGAAGGTCTGGAGAGCCCGGAAGCCGCCGCCAGTCACGTGGCCACCAAGGTATTGGCGCGAATCAGCGAGGTCAGTCACATTGATGGCAAAGCTGTGGCACTGCGCTCCAGCATTGGCGTGGCGACCTGCACGGGAGCATGCATGTTGACGGTCGAACAATTGCTGGCGGTGGCCGATGCCGCCATGTATCGCGCCAAGGCGGACGGCAAACACACGTTTGCGGTTAATTGATCCTGCGCTGCCAGCGCCCGAAAACACAAAGCCCCGCATTAGCGGGGCTTTGTTCTGGCATCTGGTGCAAGGCATCTCGGACTCAGCCTTGCTCAAGTCATTCCCTTGGGAATGCGTGCATCTTAAGGGGCGATTGTGACGTCAGCATGACAAGTTTTGTGCTTGTTACGTCGCACTGTCCAGCCAGCCCCCGCCAAAACCGGCCCGCCGCAGCCCTTGAATAATGTACGGACACTGGCGCATCCATTGCCATACGGTGCCATGCAGGTGGTTCTCGATCATCAGCACCACCGGGCCCTGGTCGATCCCGAAATGCCACGGTGAAATCCAGCCAAACTGGCCATTGCGCGGCTCCGGCCAGGTAGGATTGAAACTGGCCTTGAACCCATACGGATTACCATTATGCAGATCCAGTTCGTGCACAAAATGATCAATGCACGGCAAGACGATCTCTGGTGCAAACGGCAGCGAGGCCACGACAACCCAGGGCGCCAGCGTGCCATCATCCGGGCCATGCGGCACGCCGCGCGCGATATAGTCGTAGAACTCCCGCATGACCCCATCCACAATCCGCCGGGCCGGGCCCGGCCCGTCGGAAGCGGTTATCCCCCAGCATAAGGAGCCGTAGTGCTTGAAACCACGCGGGTTCTCAATGGCGTAGCGTTGCTGTACCAACGTGGCGCGCCGGCTGTTTTCAAAATAGTCGATGCCTTTGCCGCGCATGAACTCATCCTGAATACCGCGAAAATCGACCCAGACATGCGAAAGCTGGTGGGTAAACATGGACCCAGAATACAAATACGCTTGCCCGTAGTTGTGCTGCCACTGATAGCCCGTGGTCCAGGTGCGGTAGCTTTCAGGCGGAAGCGGATGGGTGGGAGAACCCAGTCCCAGCACGTACAGCAACAAGGCTTCGTCGTAGCCCTCCCACAGCGATGGTGAAAACCCCGCCTCCGGCGTCCAGGCCATCGAGACCGCCGGATACTGCCCCATGGCCCAGACCCAGTCTGCCCGGCGATACAATTCATCGGCCAACGCGCGGATTTGTGCTTCAGCCGGATCATCCCCGTCAAAAAACTGCGCGCAGCTCAGGGCACCAGCCAGCAAGAACGCCGTATCCACAGTTGAAAGCTCACACTCACCATACCGCCGGCCGGTTTGCATATCCAGAAAGTGATAATAAAAACCATGGTGGCCCGTCGCGTCTGGCTGCGGGCCGTGCGGCGCATGCCAGAAAAACTGCAAGGTGGTCAGCACCGCTTCTATCGCCCGCGCACGCGGCACAAACCCGCGCAATACCGCCACCGGCCAGGCACTGAGCCCCATGCCAACAGCGGCGATACTCGCCGGCCAGTCTGGCGCAGTTTTGTCGAGCACCAGGCCGTTTTGCGGGTTGGTTTCGTGTTCAAAGTAACCGAACGCTGCGCGCTGGATTTGCGCCAGAGTATGAGCAGAAATAATGAGCCCTCCTTCACGCGTGGCGCGCCAGCCTAAAAGGTCAGGCGCAAACAGCGTTGAGATACCCGAAAACGGCCGGGGTTCCCCACCGTTGCAGCCAGCGTACAGTTCCTGACACCAGGCTTCATGTCGCCTGCACGCTTTGTAGCTTATGAACTAGAATAAAACGTCTTTGTTAGATGCCCGATTACAAAAGATTATGACCGAACATCAAGCACCTGATATTTCCGGCGCCAAACTCAATGAACAGCGCTTTCATATCCTGGAACAAATTGCCCAGGAAATGGGCGGCAATATCGTTTTCCCGGTCTGCTTTGAAATTACGGCCAAAATCAGCCTGGTGATGCGCAGTAAAGCGCCGACCATTCAGAAAATTGCCATCGAAATCCAGAAAGACCCGCTCGTCACCACCAAGGTATTGAAGCTGGCCAATTCGGTGACTTACAACCCGAATGGCAGCACAGTCACCGATCTGAATCAGGCACTCATGCGTATTGGCATGCAGGCCACACGTTCTTTGGCACTGGCCTGTGCCATGGAGCAAATGTCGCAATCCAAAGCGGTGTCGCCATTTGAGGCATTCTCACGGGAAATCCTGACCCATAGCCTGAAAGCCGCTGCCATTGCCCGCGTGCTGGCACAAAAGCTGGCGCCGCATATCAATGCCGATACTGCGCTGCTGGCCGGTCTGGTCCATGATCTGGGCGCGTTTTATATCTTGCATCACGCGGTGCGTTACCCGGAACTGGTGGAGCGGCCGGATACGGTGCAATACCTCGTGGCGCAATGGCACGAAAGTATTGGCGTTATCTTGCTTGATGCGCTGGGCTTGCCAGAAGACGTAGTCGAAGCCGCAGCAGACCATGATTTTCCGCGGACCACACCCGTGGATCAGCTGCGTTCACTGGCCGATCTCGTCTACGTGGCCAATTTGTGGGCCGGTGGCCTGAATGAAGCGCAAAAACTGGATGCCCCGCAAGTCGCTGAACCGCCAGAATTGACCAATCCCAGATTCGTGGCGTTACAAGAAGACTTTGAAGCGGCCATCAATGACTTTCTGAGCACCTGGTAATTGGCCAGTGTCCGCCAATTGCGGCGGGCCAGCTGCAATCCCCATCGACGCCAATGCGTTGCATGCCCATCCATTCTTCTTCGCCCTCCCCAATGAGCAGCACACTGATCGCATTACTTCTTGCCGTTCTGATGCTGCTGGCCGCAGCGGCCGGCGCCGCATGGTCCGCCCGCTGCAACAAGGGCGATACGGCCTCCCCCAATGGTTTGTCTGCAGTCGAAACCGGTTTGTTTGGTCTGTTGGGCTTGCTGCTGGCGTTTACGTTTTCTGGCGCAGCCTCCAGGTTTGATAATCGCGCCAGCCTGCTGATCGACGCCGCCAATGCCCTGCATAGCGTCATTCTGCGGGCAGATCTGTATCCACCCGCCGAGCGCAGCGCCTTACGCGCTGATCTGCGCGCCTATCTGGATACGCAAATTGCCTTTTATGAACAAGAACACGACGCTGCAGCCCGCAGCGCTATTACCGCGCGTAGCGATGCGCTACAGGCGCAAATCTGGCAGAAAGTAGCCGCCTGGTCGCGAGACCCGGCCAATGGGTTTGCCAGTACGCAGACCACCAACGCGCTGGATCGCGCTTTTGCATTGGCGGCCAGCCGGCAGATCGCCGCGCAGGCGCGCATGCCGCTCGCCATCGTCTGGTTGTTGTTCATCATGGCCATTGCAACGGCCTACACCAGCGGTTACGTACATGGGGGCAACGGCCGCTTCAGTTGGGCAGGCTATCTGGGATTTGCGCTGTTAACAGCGATGGTGGTGTACGTCACGCTGGATCTGGATAACCCCGGCCAGGGCTTGATTCGCCGCGACGTGCAGGAATATTCCTTCACGGCATTGCGCAGCTTACTGACTACACCGTAGACCTGACTGACAGAAAATTGACGCAGGGCAACATCAACCTGCGTAGCGCCCGTATATCGCAGCGAGGCGGCAGGCAACAGCAACAAAAACAAGGGAGAACTGCCGTGCATGCCTGCTGCAATCGCGTGCTCAGCCTGTGGGTTCTGAGCCCGCTCACCGCTGCGCTGGCCCTGATTTACACCCCGGCCCAAGCCGAAATCACCGTTTTGCATCCGGCCAGTACGCTTAAGGCGGGCAGCCCACTCTCATTTACCTTGCTCCTGGATAATCCGGGGCAGCAAGACACCACGATTGCCCTACCCGCAACGCTCAAAGCCATGGTAAGTAGTGCTGATTTCCCGGTGGTTCCCATTGAGCTACAGCGGGCGGCCAACAGTCCGGAGACCGTTAAACTCACCCCTGGCGCCTACCGTAAAGTCAGTTATGAGGCCGCGTTAC
>JASLES010000152.1 GCA_030151005.1 Silvimonas sp. | reverse complement strand
CGACCCGCCCCCACTCAGGCAAAAACAGAAACCCGCTTCGGCGGTTTTTTGCTGGCAAGCGTGGCGCAATATCGGTCAGGATGATCCAGGCGCTTGCCGGTATGCTGGCAGCAGAATGACCCGCCGCCCAGGAGCGCACTCTGGACCTTTATCCCCGCTTTGCGAACGTGCTGCAATTTATTGATGCACACCTTGCTGATGATCTGCTGCTGGCACGCCTTGCAGAGGTGGCCGGCGTTTCGCGCTGGCATTTCCAGCGCCAGTTTGCGGCGTTGTTTGGCATGGGTGTGTCCGAGTATGTGCAGTTGCGCCGGCTCAAACGCGCGTCTTTGCAACTGGTTTTCCGGCCACAACAATCGGTGCTGGATATTGCGCTGGACTGTGGTTACGCCGGGCCCGAAGCGTTTGCCCGCGCGTTCCGGCGGCAGTGGGGGCAAAGCCCGCGGGCGTTTCGCCAGTCGCCGCAATGGCACGCCTGGCACTATGTCTATTTACCGCTCTATACCTTGAGAAACCGTGTGATGACCACGCTGCCCCAATACCAGCCCCAAATTGTAGAAAGAGCGCCAACCCCGGTTGCCGTGCTCACCCATCGTGGGGACCCTGCCCTGCAGGGGGAAACCATCCGCCAGTTCATTAGCTGGCGCAAACGCCAGCACATGCCCCCTGCCACGCATTCCACGTTTAATGTGTTGTACAACGACCCGTACACCACGCCCCCCGCAGACTACCGGATTGATCTGGCCGTTGCCTGCCCGCACCCGGTCGAACCGGGCCCGGAAGGTTTAACTGCAGGGGAACTGGCCGGTGGCCGTTACGCAAAGTTGCGCTACAGCGGCCCGGATGATTCGCTGGGCACGGCCATACGTTCTTTGTATGTGGACTGGCTACCCCAGAGCGGGGAGACATTACGAGACGCCCCGCTGTGGATTGAGCGCGTGCGTTTCTACCCGGACGTACCCGAGCAAGAAGCCATTAGCGACATTTACTTACCGCTGGTCTGAACTACGCCCAGATGAGGCCCGTTCTGGCAGGCTTGCCGCCGCAGAGGTGGTTCCAGGCGGCAGTAGCAACGAGGACCAACAACGCGACAGCCCCGCCAACGCATTTTGCCGGATAAATCTGACAATTATCGTCAGAACGCCCGCATCGAGGGTGCCGACGGCGACCATGCATTGCCGCTCATCGGTGGTGCCAGATCGATCATGTAGCCATCGATATAAGCCAGCTTCACCCGGTCGTTCTCTCTGAGGGTAATGCCGGCCTGATTGAGCAGAAAGACCTCAACGGCCCATGCCTCGCCCTGCCCCGCATCAATCAGCACGTGTTTGTCGTAGACGCCCAGCACCACCCCAGGAAAACGCCCGCTGGTATTGAGCGCCATGGTCTTGTCCAGGTGACGGGCAATATCGGTCACCTGCTCCAGCTCGGCCTGCAGAAAATCACATTGGCGCTCTGCCAGCCACAGCGCATCTACGCTATACACAATGGACACCCGGAAACCGGCGGGGTTGATAACCACCCAACCTATCTCGTCGGTTTGTTTGCCACCTTCGGCATATACAGGAATGATTTGATATCTCATTGCGGCCTTCCCCCCAGTCAGCTCGGCAGAAATATCAGCCTAGCCTTCTGGTGTCAGCCCCAAACCTGACAGTTTTCACAGTAGCGCGCCCCACTGGAACCGCAATCGTTTTTTGTAAGTTGATTGCCGATATTCCTGATAGGCATACGCCACGCCAACCCTTACTTTAAATAGCTGTGCCAGAAGTTCCAGTTGTTTCATTATAAGGAAAAGTAATATGAATATGCGCAAGCTGCTTATCGCCAGTGTGCTTGGATTTGTCGCCTTTACCGCAAGTGCAACAGATTTGCTCGATACGGTAAAACAACGTGGCACGCTCAAGGTTGCACTCGAAGGCACCTATCCGCCGTTCAATTACCGGGAAAACGGACAACTGACCGGCTTTGATGTAGAGATCGCCAATGCCCTGGCACAAAAGCTGGGCGTGAAAGCAGAATTCACCACCACTGAATGGAGTGGCATTCTGGCGGGTCTGCAAGCCGGCAAATACGACGTGATCATCAATCAGGTCGGAATTACGCCCAAGCGCCAGGAGGCGTTTGATTTCAGCGACCCGTATGTGCTGTCGCAGGCCCAACTGGTGGTGCGCAAGAACGAGACGCGCAGCCTGAAAAGCCTGAATGATCTTAAGGGGCTGAAGCTGGGTGTCGGCCAGGGTACCAACTACGCGGACATGGCCCGCGCTGTGGCCGGTGTAGACGTCAAAACCTACCCGGGCGAGCAAGAGTACCTGCAGGATCTGGCGCTGAGCCGCATTGACGCTGCGTTGAACGATACTTTGATGATTCCGTACCTGATCAAGAAAACCAACCTGCCGCTCAAGCCCGGCGCAGCGGTGGGCGAGGCCTCCAGCAACGGTATTCCGTTTACCAAAAACAACCCCAAGTTCAAGGCTGCGCTGAACAAGGCACTGGCAGATATCAAGGCGGATGGCACTTACGCCCGGATCTCGCAAAAATATTTTGGCCGCGACGTCAGCCGTGCCCCGGGTGCCTGAGCGCCACTGACGCAACACGGTTCCACCGGCACGCATGTTTTATAATGGCCGGAGAACATCTTCAAACCCCCTGCCCTGCGCAGGGGGTTTTGCATGGGAGAAAACATTTTGGGCGACGTGATCAATCTGCTGCAGACGGCCTGGCCTTATTTGCTCAAGGGCACTGGCTACACCTTGCTGTTTGCCGTCAGCGCCATGATTGGCGGGCTGGCAGTCGGCGGCGTTGTGGCCCTGTTGCGGCTCTCTGACTGGCGCGTTCTCAACTGGCCTGCCGCCATTTATGTGAGCTGCATGCGTGGCACACCCTTGCTAGTGCAGATTTTCATCATCTATTACGGTCTGCCTGCCGTCGGCATCCAGTTTGATCCGATCAGCGCGGGCATTCTGGCGCTCAGCCTGAACGTGGGCGCGTATTTGTCCGAGACCATTCGCGGCAGCATCAATGGCGTGGACCGGGGTCAGTGGGAAGCCGCGTTCAGCCAGGGCATGTCGCACATGCAAACGCTGCGCTTTGTGGTCTGGCCGCAAGCGCTGCGGCTGGCGGTGCCCAGTCTGTCCAACAGTCTGATCAGCCTGATCAAGGATACGTCGCTGGTTTCTGTGATTGCCGTGACCGAACTGATGCTGGCGACCAAAGAAGTCATTTCCACCACGTTCCAGCCTTTTCCGCTGTATCTGGCTGCCGGTGCCATTTACTGGTGCCTGAGTCTGGCATTTGAACAAGTCCAGCGCTGGCTGGAAGCGCGCCTGAACCGGACAATCGCGCGCTAGCATTTTCAGACTGAACGCAATTTCCGCACTGGGCCGGGGTACGTACATTCAGACCCCGGCGTTTTGCCAGAACCAAGGAAATTGCACATGAACAAGATCTGGATTGTGGGTCTGCTACTGGCCCTGAATGCGGCGTTTGGCAACGCGGCGACAAATTCTGCATACGAAACCGATCACGCCCGCGCCCAGCGCCCGGCGGACGCACCAGACAACAAAGCCACACCGAAGAAACAAGCCGCTGCGTCCCCAACTCAATCAACCAAAAAGAGCACTAAGAGCGCAAAGAGTCAGACCAGCAAATCGACCAAAAAACGCTGCCAGCATTCCACCTTTTGCTGGCGCTAAACGCAGGGGCGCTATTGGTCGGCCGGCGGCGCAGCAGCCAGATCGCTGTAATTGGCCAGCACATAGTTGTGGACATGCACCACGCGGGTGAAGTCTATGGCATCGGCCAGTTCTGCGGTCGGGTCGGGGCTTTGTTCGGCCATGATCTCATCGACCAGCGCCCGCATTTTCTCCGGTAGTTCTGCCCACCAGTGATCCATATCGGCCAGCAGCTCGGCCACCTCTGCGCAGCCCTGTTTCATCAACGTAGAGTTGATCAGCAGCGTGCGTGGCTCGCCGTAGATGGGGGTTTCCAGCCAGACGTGACGTTCGGTTCCGTTTTTTTCCAGCGTAAACTCAATGGAACCGCCATCCCTGAAGACTTCAATTGCAAAGATACGCATGATGGTCAGACAACAAACTGATTGTGCGGGTAAGAGGCATGGTCGGGGCTGATATTGCGACGCACCAACACCCTCAATGTAGCCTGGATTGCACGCGGCTTCACTTTTCACAGCGCAAACGGCACGCTTTCCCATCTAGTCAGCAATAGTTGTTGCCTTCACACAACACAAAGCCCGCCACGGTACAGTACCGGGCGGGCTTTAACTGCGCACAACAACGCCAGCGCGTTTAACGCACGCTGTGCATCATCTTTTGCAGTGGGCGCTTCAAGGCCAGCAAGATTGCCCCGGCCACGAAGGCCATGGCCACAAACAGCATGAAGAATTCATGCAGACCGGTGATCTGGTAACCCAGGAACACCGGGGTACGGCCAGCTTCCGGGTAGAAGGTGGCCAGCACACCGGCAAACCAGTTAGCCGCTGCATTGGCGGTAAACCACACGGCCATCATGAGTGAGCCAAAGCGCGCAGGGGCCAGTTTATTGACCAGCGACAAACCAATGGGCGACAGACACAACTCACCCAGCGTGTGCATCAGGTACATGGCGGTCAGCCAGATCATGCTGGCCTTGGCAGTGGCCGACATGTCTTTCACGCCAAAGCCAATGATCAGATAGCCCACGGCCAGCAAGATCAAGCCCCACGCCATTTTGGTGGGCGAACTCGGCTCTTTGTTGCGGCGGCCCAGCGCGGTCCACAGTTGCGCCAGCACCGGCGCAAAGATCAGCACGAACACCGGGTTCAGCGACTGGAACCAGGATGCCGGAATGGTAAAGCCAAACAATTGGCGATTGGTCGCTTCTTCTGCAAAGAAGGTAAGCGATACCCCGGCCTGTTCAAATGCAGACCAGAAGAAAATCACAAAGAACGAGATCACACCGATCACGATCATGCGATCAATGTCCTGGCGGGTCAGCGGTGCGTTGTCCCGGGCGGCCTGTTGCGCGGCAGCGGCCTTGGGGGCAAGACCCACCGGGGCCCCCGTGGGCGAAACCAGATAGCGTTTGTGAAAGAAGCCAAACACCACCAGAGAGAGCAGCATGCCTACGCCTGCGGTGAAGAAACCCCAGCGAAAATCAGCCGCATTACCGGTATCACCCAGGAAGCCACAAATCAGCGGCGCGATAAACGACCCAAGGTTAATCCCCATATAGAAGATGGTATAAGCCGAGTCCTTGCGGGCATCGTTCTGGGTATAAAGCTGCCCCACCATCGAGGAAATATTGGGTTTGAAGAAACCATTGCCGGCCACGATCAGGCCAAGGCCGCAGTAGAACAACATCACGGCAGTAGATGGGGTTTGCAGCATGCTACCCGCAGCAAACAACGTGAACTGGCCGGCCGCCATCAGCGCACCACCCACAAAAATGGAGCGGCGGTTACCCCACCAGCGATCAGCGACATAACCGCCAATCAACGGGGCCAGATACACAAGGCCGGTATAGCGGCCGTACAGGGACGCCGCAAACTGCTTGTCGAACGCCAGCGCCTGGACCATAAACAGCGCCAGCAGCGCGCGATTGCCGTAATAGGAAAAGCGCTCCCACATCTCCGTGGCAAACAACAGATACAAACCACGTGGGTGCCCCTTGAGGCGGGCGGGGGTCTGGTGGTCATCCGCAATTTCATCCGGCACCGGGGGGGCTGCCCCGGCCGGCATCTTTAAAGCGTGTTCTGCGCTGCCCATCGGGCTCTCCTTGTATGACGAATCAATAAGGATTGTCCGGATTGAACCCGCTTCGCGCGATCAACTAATGTTGATTACATTTGGTACTATTTACTTTTTGGTCTAAAGAACTTCCAACTGGCTATATAGTCCGCGTGCAAAATCGACGGCATGGGGTGTATCGCCATGCAAGCACAACGAATCCACCGGCAACCTCAACACTTTGCCCGACCGCGTGACCACTTCGCCCTGATTCACCAAACGCAACGCCTGCGCCACTGCGGCAGTGTCATCCTCCAGCACCGCGCCCGGCTGGCTGCGCGACACCAGGGCGCCATCATCCCCATAGGCGCGGTCTACAAAGGCTTCTTCCATCACCGCAACGCCGCGCTCGCGACAACGGGCGACCATGCCACTGCCTGCCAGCGCCATGATGGCCAGGTCCGGGCGCACCGCCAGGGTTGCATCAATGACCAGATCAGCCAGCGCCAGGTTGCGCGCGGCGTCGTTGTACAACATGCCGTGCGGTTTGACGTACGCCAGCGTGACGCCTTCTTGCCGACAAATGGCATCAAGGGCGCTGATCTGCGCGATCAGGCTGGCTTTGAGTTCTGCCACTGGCATCTGTAGGGTGCGCCGGCCAAAGTGTTCCCGATCCGGGTAGCTGGGGTGCGCGCCGATGCGCACGCCATGTTCATGCGCCAATTGCACCGTGGCGCGCATGGAAACCTCATCCCCCAC
>JASLES010000038.1 GCA_030151005.1 Silvimonas sp. | reverse complement strand
ATTTGATGGCGGCAGGCAGCCAGGTCTTTGGCGCCATCCGCCCCGGCACATCATGGCAAGTGGAAATGCACCAGTTCCGCATTACCGCAGATGGTGGCACTGTCGGGCAGCCCACGCCGGAAGGCATGCATCGGGATGGTGTTGATTTTGTGCTGATGGTGCTGATCAACCGGCAGAACGTGCAGCAGGGCGTGAGTACGGTGCAAGACCCCGCCGGCAAGCACCTGCAAACCTTTACGTTGATTGAGCCGCTGGATATGGCCGTCGTCAATGATGAGCGCGTGCGCCATGGCGTATCGCCTATTCGCCCGGAAGCGGCGGGCCAACTGGCGGTGCGGGATATTCTGGTTCTGACTTTCCGCCGCGCACCCTGGCCGGCAATGCGCTGATTACCGCCCGCTACATGGCCATGGGCGGGCTGGTTGAGCCCAATAACGCGGCGCAGGCCAGCACCCCGGCAAAGGCCATTACTTCCAGCCAGAGCAGCGCCAGAAAACGGCGTCGCGCACTGGCTGTTTGCAAATCCAGCGCCGGCAGCACACTCCAGCGATTGGTCGCGCCCAGCAAGACGGCCACCCCAACGAGCAGCAATTTCACCTTCAGAATCATGCCCCACGGCTGTTGCCAGAACCCGCTCATCAGCGGCCCGGCCATATTCAGCATGCGCCAGACATTGGCCGCGCCGGTCGGCGCAATCAACAACAGCGTCCAGGCCGCCAGTTGCGACAAGCGCTGCGCCGCGCGCGCATCAAAGGTACGGCCCCTGGCACTGTAGCGGGTCGCAAAGACCAGCGCACTGCCGGCCCAGGCACCTGCTGCCAGCAAATGAACGGTGTGTATGCCAGCTGCGATGCTGAACATGCCAGCGTCGGCGACATGGCCGGTACAGGCGCGCAAATACACAAAGCTGGTCAGGATCACGCCCCCGGCCAGTCTGGCTGGTACGGGTCTAACTGCCACAATCAGTAACAGGGCCATAACCACGACACCGGCCAGCCAGATATAGCCGAAGTGGGTGGCAAGAATCGCGGGCAGGGCCGGCAAGACGGCGGTGATCTCCACCCCCGCCATCCCTGCGCCATTGACGGGCAACAACAACAGAAATGCCAGGCAAGCCAGTGCTGCCAGGCGCCAGTTAATCCGGCCGTGATCCAGTAGCCATTGACCCACCAGTACCGCCGTCAAACTGTCCAGGAGTGCGGTTAGCGCAAACGGGCCGGGGCCGGCCCATTCCATGTTCATATTGTGATTACCCGCGCGGATGCGTTGCTTATTTGACGGTGAAGCTGTACTTGCCGGTGGTGCGGTGGCCATCTTCTGCTACGGCAACCCACTCTACGGTGTACTGGCCGGCGGCCAATTGCGGCAAGGGCAGATGCAATACCTTGTGATCAGCCGCATCGATAGTCGCTTTATCGGCCAGCGCTTTACCGGACTTATCCAGCAATTTGATGCTGGAGAGGGATGGTTCCAGCGCTTCTGTATAGGCAATCCGCACTTCTTGCGGCGTGCTTACGGTGCTATCTGGAGCCGGGCTTTGTTCGTGGGGGTGGGCGTGAGCACTTGCCAGGCCAGCCACCAGCAAGAAGGTGGCGGCCAGCAGCGCAAAGGTGGAACGCAAGATGTTCATGATGAGTCTCTTTTTGCAAACATGAGTAGTGGGGCAGGCCGTGGGCGCTTGCGCGCAGCACAAATAGGGTCAAGCCGGATGAGCGGGGGGGCCGCGCGCTTCAGGCGTGGTGAAGCGGGTTGTATACAGGCTGGCAGGTACCAACGGCAACAACAACAGCCAGGTATTCAGCGGGGCCAACAGTGCCACGTGAGGCAGGCCGGGCAGGGTGGGCGCATGGCAGAACACAGAGCACAGCGGACAACTTTGCGCCTGACCAGACCCATCGGCTTGATGATGCCGCATGGCGGGGTCGGTACAGCCGGGCATCTCGTCCTGGCTGTCAGCGCCAGTCAATATCACGGCCACCGGGTTGAGCATTTGCATGACCGACGGCACCAGCGCAGCCGCCAGCATTGCCAGCAGAGCGGCAATCAAGGCAAGGCGGAACGGGTGCAACTGACGGGGCATGAGAATAATTGTGCCCGTGATCAGGCTTGCTTGTCGAGAACGGTTCTCATTGAATCCCCGCGCTATTCTGGCGCAATGAGCCCGGAGCAGATACACGCAGTTGTAACATCAAGTACCGGTTGGCGGATTGTACTGGACAATAGCTGCGCTAAATTTTGCCATTTTCGTTGAAAAACAACGCATGGCATCAACAGCTATTGATGATACAGCAGTGTTTCAGGTGCCTGATATTGAATATTTAAAATGAAGTTTGATATGAAAATTTTTATAAAAATAGAGTTATTTCTATCACTTATGTTTAATAGAAATGGCCGACCGCCTTCAGTATTTTATTTGTCGTTTTTTAATAATGGTTTGGTCGCGATTTGATAAAAAATGGCCTGCGTGGAATCGACCGTTGCCTGTGCGGCCACGGCCTGCCACTTGTGACAGGCAGATTATGTGCCGAGCCTGGGGCACAATAGCCCCTATCAAACGCATGGCAGAGGAGGTAGCGCGCAAGGAATGGATATCCATTCCAGTTTGCCTTGTAGCGATATAGTTATGCTAACGAATACACAGCGGAGGTTGCAGGGCGCCGCCCTGCAACACATCCAGATCCGCATTCAGCGCAAAGATTGCCCAGTCGCAATTAAAGCAAACCCCGTAATGCTGCCTGGACCACTGCGGAGGTTTTATTGGCCGCATTCAGTTTGGCCAGCGTACTGTTGACATGAAAATTGACCGTGCGCTCGGCAATATTCAGGATATCGCCAATCTCGGCCGATGTTTTTCCCTCGGCGGTCCAGCGCAGGATTTCCGTTTCACGCGGGGTCAATTTGACTTCCTGCCCGTAAGAGGAGTGTTCCAGAAAAAAGCGCGACATCCCCACATGCGTAACTTGTGTGAGGTAGGCCAGGAGCGGTTCTTTCTCGCCCAGTTCCATGGCGGTGATGGGCTCGCCAGAACGGGCCACGGTCATCATGCCGACCACGCCATTGCCATCCCGG
Organism: Silvimonas sp.; assembly: GCA_030151005.1. GTDB lineage: Bacteria > Pseudomonadota > Gammaproteobacteria > Burkholderiales > Chitinibacteraceae > Silvimonas. The sequence goes on along the minus strand of JASLES010000038.1, from coordinate 14,180 downwards.
CACCCCTGGGCCCAGCCATTGCGCAGCCCGAACGAGCGGGCGTCTTCCCACAGTTCACGGGCGTCGGCAAACAATTCGTCGCTCCAGACCAGTGGCACCATGGAGCGCGAGCCGTGGGCAACGGTCGGGTCTTGCATGATGTACTGGTGCTCGGAATAACACTGCTGCCACGCGGTTGGATAGTTGTTGACCATCTCGGTGCGGGGCGCGCTCAACGGGAAAGGCATGCGCGCGCCATAAGCGCAATATTCAAAACCAATGGCCTGTGCAAGCTGCGTAATCTTGCTGAAATACAGCCTTGGATCATGAATGGTCAGCAAAGAATGCAGATTCTCTTCAATAAATGGTGACATGTCATACCCCTGTCCCGTCGGACCCACCTTGCGTCATTGCTGTACCACTGACAACTCTGACACTGGTTCCGGTTTAGTGTTTTTTTTAAACTGGCTAACCCCGTAAAACGGTAAGGCAACAACAAATGGCAACGTCTATTACTTTGCAATCCGGCGATATATTGGCCGGTTCAATGGGCTTGTGCCAGGACGGGTATGTCCGGCTCGATTGCAATGCCCTGCAGGAGATTGAGTTGATTCACCTGGTGTCCGGACTTGACGACGATCCCGGCACCGTTTTGCAATGTGGTTCCGGTGTGAGCGCTATCAGTGGATTTACCGAGTGGATCAGTACGACGCCTCCGGTATTATCGATTGGCTGGGACTGGGTGATCGGTTCACACAACGGTCATGTGCAATACATGATGGTTGGAAAACCCCGCAGCAATATCATGTTGATCAATGCCCAATTTCAGGATCTGGGCGTTGAAGCCACCGAAGATTTGCTGATTGCCAGGCTGGACCGTCTGCTCTGGCAAGAAGCAACCAACGCCGCTATCACTTCCCGATACGCTTAGAAACTGTCGCCGTTGACAGTTTTCCTTTCCACATCATAGGCAAATTATTTCCCCTGCTTTAGCAACAATATTCTATTGCGGGGTGATATGCATATATTGTCTGGACAGTCGGCACAACTTCCTGATGGTGTTGCCCATTCATTGTCTGTTTACCGCCACAAGGTTTTTGTGGACATGCTGGGGTGGCAATTGGATACCCCACCTGGAATCGAACAGGACCAATTTGACCGCAGTGATACAGTCTATATCGTATCTCGTGATGAAGGAGGCCAGATCAATGGCTGTGCGCGCCTCCTGCCAACAACCCGCCCGTATTTGCTGGGCGATGTATTTCCGCAATTACTCAATGGCCTTGTACCGCCATGTTCGCCTGATATCTGGGAGTTATCCCGTTTTGCCGCTGTCGATTTCAGCGGGCAAACGCCGGTAGCCAGTGGCCAGTTCAGTTCTCCTGTTACCGCGCAATTGCTGCATGAATCAATTCGCTGTGCGGGTTTGCTGGGCGCAAAAATGGTCATTACCGTTTCTCCGCTCGGGGTAGAGCGACTACTGCGCAAGCTGGGCTATACCGCACGCCGCGCCGGACCCCCGATGGTGATTGATGGTTACCCGCTGTTTGCATGTCTGATCGACGTTGCTGAACCTGGTTAAGCGTTTGCCAAAACAGTCAGCGTACATACGCAAGTCAGGTGACACCTACACAGCGGTGCCTATTGTCTTGCAAGAGGCTGCAAATCTGGATGACTGGCTGCGCGTGAAGCCCCGTGTACTGTAGGCACGTGGCAAACGCGCGCTGCCGGTCATCTTTCTTGCCCCGGTTCGTGACTGGCGATGTAGTGCCGTTTGCCTTTTTTCCCATAGAAAAAAGGTGCCAACATGCGTCAACTTGCTCTGAATTCCCTGATCGCTGCCACGCTGATGGCTGCCCCTGCGCTGAGTTTTGCCAAACTGGCTCCGGACCAGTACAGCGCCCGCAAAAACGAGATCTCCCAACGCTATGACGCCGCCAAGGCCCAGTGCAAGACGCTGGCTGGCAATGGCAAGGATGTATGCGAGGCTCAGGCCAGCGCAGACAAGAGCGTTGCACTGGCTGATCTGGATGCCCAGGATAAAGCGACTGACTCTGCCCGGATTGACGCCGCTAAAGAGCGGGCCAAGTCTGGTTATGACGTGGCGGTAGAAAAGTGCGGTCGCCTGGCCGGTAACGACAAGGATGTCTGCAAGCAAACCGCCAAGGCGGATCGTGACAAGATGCTGGCCGACATTGATGCCAACAAGGCGCGTTACAAGGCGGATAACCAGGCCGACCAGGCCAAGCGTGAGGCCGACTACAAGGTGGCCGCGCAAAAGTGCGATGCCTATAGCGGTGATCGCAAGGATAGCTGTGTGGCCCAGGCCAAGGGCGAGTACGGTATGTAAGCCCGTTGGCGGCTGGTGCAACTGCGCCAGCCTGGTTGTGACTGAAAACCCTCCCGCACCTGTGGTGCCGGAGGGTTTTTACGTTTTCTTTGCACTTGGAGAGATTGCAACTTTCAACAAATATCGATTAACTCTCATCGATAAATGACGATGTACTCATGTTTGATTTACGTCAGTAAACATGATGGTAAAGAGGGTGATTTATCATTGTTTTTTATGGGTTTTTTCATGTTGTTGTGCCACGTATCGGTGGCGTGTAAAGCCTTTGTAAAGATAGTCAACGTGATGTAACGGATTGCGTTGTGCAGTTGGAGGCGCTTTGACGCACTGCAAAAGTCAGTGCCCGGACCGTCTTCAGCGGCTGCCCAGTGGTTGTTCCTGCTGCGCCAGACAGGCGTAACGTGAACGGGCAGGCCAGCGCGGGTACGCCAGAACCCGCAAACAACCCCGGTTTCAATCGTATCGATGGGGCAGGCGGCCTGGGCTGCTGCGCCATCTGGTATTAAAACAGGCGCCATGCTCCAGCCTGGCCCAGCACAAGGTGTGAACAAAGTCATGACCCGGCAAAGAAAAACCCAATCTGCCATCGCCATCGCGTCAATCCTTGTGGTTGCCGGTGGGGTAAGTGTATGGAGCACCACGCGCAAGGCTGATGCCTCCACCCAGCCGCCGCCCGCCGCGCCCGCTATCCGGGTGACCACGGTCAAGGCCGGTGATGAAACCGTGCCGGTGTACCTGAGCGGGGTTGGCACGGTACAAGCCAACGCTTCGGTGACCGTGAAGGTTCGGGTGGATGGGCAGTTGCAGAAGGTGGGCTTCCAGGAAGGGCAGGACGTTAAAAGTGGTCAGATGCTGGCCCAGATTGACCCCAGCCCGTTCCAGGCCCAGTTAGGCCAGGTTCAGGCCGCCAAGGCCAAAGATCAAGCCCAGCTGGATAACGCCCGGCGTGATCTGGCGCGCTATACAGAGTTGATCAAGCAAGACGCAACCACCCAGCAAACGCTGGACACCCAGAAGGCACTGGTGGCGCAGCTGGAGGCCGCCGTCAAGAATGACGATGCGCAAATCCAGTACGCCCAGGTACAACTGGGTTACACCACCATTGTCTCGCCGCTCAGTGGCCGGACCGGCGCGCGTCTGGTTGATCCGGGCAATATTGTGCATGCCACAGATACGACCGGTCTGGTCGTGATCAACCAGATTGATCCGATCGCCGCTACCTTTACCTTGCCGGAAGACGCATTGCAGCAGGTCAACAAGGCCACACTGGCGGGCAAACCGCTCAAGGTGGTGGCCTATGCACGCACGGGCGGTGAGGCGCTGGCCCACGGCACGCTCTCTTTGGTGAATAACCAGATCGATACCACTACGGGTACGGTGTCGCTCAAGGGGTCGTTCCCCAATCCGCAACATGCCTTATGGCCGGGCCAGTACGTCAATGTGAGCCTGGTGCTCGGGGATCGTGAACATGCCGTGACTTTGCCCGCAGCTGCGGTACAGCGCGGGGTAAACGGCACCTATGTTTATGCGGTAGATGGCAACAACGCCGCCAAAATGCAGCCGGTGAAAGTGGCGCTGATTCAGGATGGCAAAGCCATCATCGATGAGGGTGTGCATGCCGGTGATCGCGTCGTGATCGACGGTCAGTACAAACTCAAGCCCGGTGCAGTTGTGGCCGAAGCCGAGAAACCGGCTGCAGCCAGCCATTAAGCCGGGGATGTCATCGTGAGTATTTCTGCTGCATTTATCAAGCGTCCGATCGGGACGTCCTTGCTGGCGGCCGCCATTTTGCTGGTCGGTATCGCGGTATGGAGCCTCTTGCCGGTAGCGCCGCTGCCTCAGGTGGATTTTCCTACCATTCAGGTTTCGGCCAGTTTGCCCGGTGCCAGTCCGGAAACCATGGCGTCCAACGTGGCGCAGCCGCTGGAGCGACAGTTCTCGCTGATTGCGGGGTTGTCGCAAATGACCTCGTCCAGCGCGCTGGGGACCACCCAGATCACGCTGCAATTTGACCTGAACCGCAATATTGACGCGGCAGCGGTGGATGTCCAGGCCGCCATCAACGCGGCCACCGGCCAGTTGCCTAACAACCTGCCCAACCCGCCAACATGGCGCAAGATCAACCCGGCCGATTCGCCCATCATCGTGATGGCGGTGCAATCGGATACCTTGCCGCTGACCGAGGTCAATGACTACGCCGACAACATCCTGGCGCAGCAGATTTCGCAGATTCAGGGTGTGGGTCTGGTGAACATTGGCGGGCAACAAAAGCCGGCAGTACGCATCCAGATTGATCCGGCCCGGTTGTCGAGCATGGGCCTGAGCCTGGAAGACGTCCGCAACGTGATCGCCACGACCACGGTCAACGCCCCCAAAGGCACGGTGGATGGTGAACGCCAGAGCTTTACCGTCTATACCAACGACCAGTTGTTGAAGGCTGGGCCGTGGAACGACATGGTCATCGCCTACAAGAACGGCGCACCGGTGCGGATCAAGGATATTGGCGTGGCCATTGATGGCCCGGAAAACACCAAGCTGGCGGGCTGGGCCTATGCCGGTAAAGCCAGCCCGGCTGATTCAACGGTCTTGAGCGGGCAACATTCCATCGTGCTGGCGATTACCAAACAGCCGGGCGCCAACGTGATCGAGACGGTAGAGCGCGTAAAAGCAGCGTTGCCGCGCTTGCAGGCTGCCATTCCGCCGACCGTGCACGTCAACATCCTGACGGACCGCACCCAGACCATCCGGGCTTCGGTGCGGGATGTGGAGTTCACCCTGGTGCTGACCATCTTGCTGGTGGTGGGCATTATCTTTGTGTTCTTGCGCAATGTGCCGGCTACGTTGATCCCCAGTGTGACCGTGCCTTTGGCCTTGATGGGCACGGCAGGGGTGATGTACCTGGTCGGGTTCAGCCTGGATAACCTCTCGCTGATGGCGCTGACCATTGCGGTGGGTTTTGTGGTGGATGACGCCATCGTGATGCTGGAGAACATCTATCGCCACGTGGAAGACGGTATGTCACCCATGGATGCCGCCTACAAGGGCGCGGGCGAGATCGGCTTTACCATTATTTCGATCTCGGTCTCGCTGGTGGCGGTGTTTATTCCGCTGTTGCTGATGGGCGGGATTGTCGGGCGCTTGTTCCGTGAGTTCTCCATTACCGTCACGCTGACCATTGCCGTGTCGGTGATTATTTCGCTGACGCTGACGCCCATGCTGTGCTCGCGCTTTTTGCATGATCATCATGGCGAAAAACACGGCAAGCTCTACCAACTGTTTGAGCGTGGTTTTGACGCCATGCTGGCCGGCTACCGTCGCGGTCTGGATCTGGTGATGAAGCACCAGTTCATCACCCTGTGCGTGTTCCTGTGCACGGTGGCGCTGTCGGTGGTGCTGTTTATCTTCATCCCCAAGGGTTTCTTCCCGCAGCAAGATACCGGCTTTGTGTTTGGCTTTGCCGAAACCGCCCAGGATTCCTCGTTCAAAGCCATGAATGAGCGCATGCAGGCGCTGGCCGAGGTCATCCGCCAGGATCCGGATGTCGCCAGTTTTGCCATGGTTGGCGGTCAAAGCACCTTCAACACCGGTAACTTCTATATCAACCTCAAGCCCAAGGATGAAGGCCGTACCTTGAGTGCAGATGAGGTGATTGCCCGCCTACGCCCGAAACTGGCCAAGGTGGAAGGAGTGAACCTGTTCTTGCAGGCGGGCCAGGACATCAACGTGGGCGGACGTTTGTCGCGGACGCAGTATCAATACACGCTGACAGATTCCAATCTGGATGAACTCAACACCTGGGCGCCCAAGCTGCTGGAACGTTTCCGCAAGGTGCCGCAGCTGACGGATCTGGCCTCTGACCAGCAGAACGCGGCGGCAACCGCAGTACTGACCATTGATCGTGCGCGTGCCTCCAGCTTTGGTATTTCGCCCTCGGTTATTGATGCCACCTTGTATGACGCCATTGGCCAGCGCCAGGTCGCGCAGTACTACACTCAGGTCAACACCTACCATGTGGTGATGGAGGTCAAACCGGAACTGCAACTGGATCCGGCGCTGTTCGACAAACTCTATATCACGTCGCCGCTGACCAACCAGCAAGTGCCGCTGTCGACCTTTGTGCATATCGACACCAACAAGACGGCGTATCTGTCGATCAGCCACCAGAGCCAGTTCCCGGCGGTGACGATCTCGTTTAACCTGGCCAAGGGTGTTTCGCTGGGTGAGGCGGTGGACGCCATCGGCAAGGCGCAGGCAGAAATGGGCGTGCCGCAAACGCTGACCGGTGCGTTCCAGGGTACGGCCAAAGCGTTTGGTGATTCACTGGCATCGCAACCGTATTTGATCGCGGCGGCGCTGATTGCGGTGTATATCGTGCTGGGGCTGTTGTACGAGAGCTATATCCACCCGCTGACCATTCTGTCGACCTTGCCGTCGGCCGGGGTGGGGGCGTTGTTGATCTTGATGGCGGCGGGCTACGATCTCTCGGTGATCGCGCTGATCGGGATCATCTTGCTGATCGGCATCGTGAAGAAAAACGGCATCATGATGATCGACTTTGCTCTTACCGCAGAGCGCGAACATGGTATGGGGCCGCAAGAGTCGATCTATCAGGCGTGTATCTTGCGTTTCCGCCCGATCATGATGACCACCATGTGCGCCTTGCTGGCAGGCTTGCCCCTGATGCTGGGGCACGGTGCGGGTTCTGAACTGCGCCGTCCGCTGGGTTATGCCATGGTCGGTGGGCTGGTGCTGTCACAGGCCCTGACGCTGTTCACGACGCCAGTGGTGTATCTGTATCTGGATCGGTTCAGTCACTGGATCCAGACGCGCCGCTCTGCCAAAAAGCAGGCGCGCAAAGAAGCCGCAGTGCTCCAGGGGGCCGGCGAGTAAACCGCAACAGTGCTCTCGCAGGCAAACAAAAAGCCGCATCAAATGATGCGGCTTTTTTCATACCCATGTGTGCGGATGATTGGGGCGGACGCGCCCGGTCAGGCCGCTGCGCCGTTGGCCAGTGGTGCACGGGTCGGGCCTGCATAAGCACCGATCCGGGCGGCCAGCGAGACTTCCAGACAAATCTGCAAGAAACGCTCGGCCGGGTACGACGCCCGACCGACCAGAACGCCATCAATTTCGGCGCCGATCATCAAGCCAGCGGCGTTGTGCTCGTTGACGCTGCCGCCATAAAGAATCTGCTGCGGGAAACCAACACCATTGTCTTCATGCAGTTCCAGCAACAACTGGCGCAAGACGCGGATGGTGCCGGCCAGTTGAATGACTGAAATCACCGTGGTGTCATCCATGGCCCATTGCGGTTGGTAAACCAGCACAAAGCGGGACCAGTCTGCACCAAACAGGGTAATGGCCTGCATCAATTGTTGTTGCAAGGCTTTGGTGGTCTGGTTGCTGCGCCGCTGATCCGCATCTTCGCCAATACACAACACCGGCGTGAGGCCGCTTTGAATGGCTTGCTGCACCTTGCGGGCAATCTGGTGATCTGTTTCGCTGAACAGGCGGCGGCGTTCGGCATGGCCGACCACCACATATTGACAGCCAGCCTCAACCAGCGCGCTAGCCGGGACGTCAACGGCATCCGGGATTTCAGGATCAACGCTGCAGCTTTGGCCGCCAAGCAGATAACCGTTGGCCAGCAAAGGCCCGGCAACTTCAGATAACAGCGCGTGCGACGGGCAAACGACGGTTTCCACGTCCTTGGGGTGGGGTACTTCGGCCAGTTCGGCCAACACGCCGGCGCTGGCTTCGCGTGAGACGTAGGTCTTCCAGTTCCCGATCACCAGGGGTTTGAGGTTTGCTTCACTCATCAAGATTCGACTCCGGTTTGCGGCGATGGATCTGGCTTTTCTTTTGTATAGCCTGGATATGGTTCCCGCACAGCGCTCAGCCGGCTACCGGTAGTCATCCCGGCGTGCTCTGGCTTGTGGGCGGGGGCGCACATGAAAGGTGCATAAACACCTTAAACTGGCTCGCCACCCACAATCAACCGGATTTTGTAGTTGTTGTCCGACAAGTACACAAACAGCGTCATTAACAAGAATGACTTGATCCCGATTACGGTTTGAGGATGGTGGGTGTGGCCTGCGGCAACATGCCGGGATAATCGCGGCTGTAATGCAGTCCGCGGCTCTCTTTGCGTGCCATGGCAGACTGCACGATCAGTTGCGCGGTGGTAACCAGATTGCGTAACTCGATCAAATCATTGCCGACGCGGAAATTGCTGTAGTAGTCATGGATTTCATGCTGCAGCAATTCAATGCGGTGCAAGGCGCGTTCCAGCCGTTTGTTGGTGCGCACAATGCCCACGTAATCCCACATGAAGCGGCGCAGTTCATCCCAGTTGTGGGCAATGACCACTTCTTCATCCGGATCGGTGACCTGGCTTTCATCCCATTCCGGGACGGCGGGCAAGGCGGCCGGCGGTGTCGCCAGAATGTCTTCAGCGGTGGCTTTGCCGATCACCATGCATTCGAGCAGGGAATTGGACGCCAGCCGGTTGGCCCCATGCAACCCGGTGCAGGCGGCTTCGCCAACGGCGTAGAGGCCGCTGACGTCAGTGCGCCCATACAGATCGACCACCAGGCCGCCGCAGGTATAGTGCGCAGCCGGCACCACCGGAATCGGCTCGCGCGTGATGTCGATCCCCAGTTCAAGACAACGCTGGTAGATATTGGGGAAGTGCTCTTTGATGAATTCGGCCGGCTTGTACGAGATATCCAGGTACACGCAGTCGTAGCCGCCTTTTTTCATTTCAAAGTCGATGGCACGGGCCACCACGTCACGCGGCGCCAGTTCAGCGCGCTCGTCGTGCTGTGGCATGAAGCGCGTGCCATCCGGCAATTTGAGAATGCCGCCTTCGCCCCGCACGGCTTCCGTAATCAGGAAAGACTTGGCGTGTGGGTGATACAGGCAAGTGGGGTGGAACTGGATGAACTCCATGTTCGATACCCGGCAGCCGGCCCGCCAGCCCATGGCAATGCCGTCACCGGTCGCGACGTCCGGATTGGTGGTGTACAGGTACACCTTGCCCGCGCCACCGGTGGCCAGCACGGTATGACCGGCGACAAAGGTTTCTACCTTGTCGCTGGCTTTGTCATAAACATAGGCACCCCAGCAGCGGTCGTCCTCCAGCCCCAGCTTCTTGCCGGTGATGAGATCCAGCGCAATGTGGTCTTCCAGGACGGTGATATTGGGATGCGAGGCTACTTTTCTGGCCAGCGTGTCGATTACCGCTGCGCCAGTGGCATCTGCAGCATGAATGATGCGGCGGTGACTGTGACCGCCTTCACGCGTCAAATGGTAGCCGTGATAATTGGTATCGCCAGAATCGTCGCGGGTGAAGGGCACACCCATTTCGATCAGCCAGTCGATGGCGTCTCGTGAATTTTCAATAATGAAACGAGTCGCTTGCGCGTCGCATAATCCGGCTCCCGCAACAAAGGTGTCCCGGATGTGTAATTCTATGCTGTCAGCATCATCGAGCACGGCGGCAATGCCGCCCTGGGCCCAGCCGCTACCGCCATCGCGCAGCGCCCGTTTGGTCACCAGGCCCACGTTCAGACTATCGGCAAGCTTGAGGGCAATGGTCATGCCGGCAAGGCCGCTTCCCATGATCAACACATCGAACTGGCGCATGGTTACTCGTCGCTGTCGCAAAGTTGTAACTATAACAGCCTCCACCACTGGGCGACTTGCCAGTGGCATCAACAGACCGGGTTTTAAGCCGGTTTTAAGGCATAGATGCGACGATGAATGCATAACAGCCGTCTTGTAAAACGGTTTTGTCAGCCCCACATAACAAAGAATCAATCAAGAAGGTCTGCATCTGACAGCAATCTGGATGGCATGCAAAGCATGTCATGCTGCCAGTCTGGCGCGCGTGTTTGTTAAAACCAGTCAGGGGCGCCGCGCCATTTGCCCTGGCGTCATCCCGATATGCACAACGGGATGCAATTGCTGTCATTTGAATATTTAGCAGGCCGGTCCTTACGGAGCCCGCATTGGAAAACCTAACCGAACGGGATGTCGATCAGGCTCTTGTCGTGCGCGCGCAAAGCGGCGACAAGAAAGCCTTCGAGCTCCTGGTCGCCAAATACCAGCGCAGAATTGCGCGTCTGCTTTCAAGGCTCATCCGTGACCCGCACGAAATCGAAGACGTAACGCAAGAGGCCTTCATCAAAGCCTATCGCGCCTTGCCCTCTTTCCGGGGTGAGAGTGCGTTCTATACCTGGCTTTACCGTATTGCCATCAATACCGCCAAGAATTACCTTGCGGCGATGGGTCGTCGCCCGCAACTTGCCGCCGATTATGAAGACGACGAAGGCGAAACCCTGGATGCTGCGGCGCAGATTCCGGATTACCATACGCCCGATGCTGAACTCTCCAACAGGGAGATTGTCAGAACTGTCAATGAGGTGGTCGATACACTTCCGGACGAGCTGAAAACAGCCATCACGTTGCGTGAAATGGACGGTTTATCGTACGAAGACATCGCCGCCGTCATGAACTGTCCCATAGGTACCGTCCGATCGCGTATCTTTCGGGCTCGCGAGGCCATTGCCGGCAAATTGCGACCCTTGCTTGAGACAGTAGGTAAAGACAGGCGCTGGTAACAGGAATACGCAGCACGACAAAGCCCGCTGGCGGCGGGCACCAAGAGGGTAACGAATCATGAAAGAACATTTGTCCGCACTGATCGACGGAGAGCTGGAACCAGCCGAGTTCGACCATGTTCTGGCGCAACTGCACGCCGATCCGGCCATGCGCAATGACTGGCAAGACTGGCACCTTGTGGGTGACGTGATGCAACAGCATCCCATCCTCTCGCCGGATTTCATGAAATCCTTCTCTGAACGCCTCGCGGCCGAACCCGTGGTGCTGGTACCGGCGGCCGCTTCGCGCCGTCGGCGTTTCATGCGTCGTGCGCTGGCGCCGTTGTCTGCCGCTGCTTCTGTCGCCTTTCTGAGCGTTGTGGGCTGGCAGGCTTTTCACGGTGCATATACAGGGGCGCCGCTGGGTAATCCGCAGATGGCCGCCGTCAAGCAACAGGCTGTGCGCGTCGCCGCAACCGGGACCGACAACCGTTTCCGTGCTTACCTTGCTGCCCATCACGAAGATTCGGGCAACCCGATTGATGGCCGCGATATCGTTTACGCCTCGTTTGAGACCCAACCGACCAAATAATGATGAAAACCAAGGGCTGGATCCTTGCCGGCAGTCTGTTTCTGGCCGGCCACCGCTTGCTGGCTGCTACTCCCGTTGCCAATGAACTTTTGAATCCGCAGGACGCAACCCAGTTGGTGACGCGCGTGGCCAATGCTGCGCGTACCGTTACCTTTCAGGGGGTCTACGTGCATCAGCACGGCGACAATATGGAAGCATTCCGGGTGGTTCACGAGGCCAGTTCCGGTAACGACATTGAGCGTCGTGAATCGCTGGATGGCCCACCGCGTGAATTTTACCGCCAGGGCAACCAGATCAGTCTGTACCTGCCTGGTGGCCAGGTCTATCCGATTGATCGTCGCCAGTCTTCGAAGCTGTTTCCGCGCCAGTTCCCGGATGACGCCGAGCACGTCCTTGTGAATTACCAGGTGCGCTATATCGGCCAGGAACGGGTGGCAGGGCAGGACACCAATATTTACGATTTCGAGCCCAAAGACAAATTGCGCTATCCGCATCGCTATTGGGTGCATACCGACACTGGCCTGATGCTCAAATCAGTCATGCTGGGTGTGCGACACGAACCCGTTGAAGTCTTTGCGTTCTCGCAGGTCCAGATTGGTGGCACGATCGACAAGCGTCAGCTCAAACCGGTTTACCCGGTCAAGCCCGCGCCGGTTGACGATGCGCCCGGCATGCTCACACTGCCCAAAGATCCGGAATGGGATATCCACAATCTGCCTGGCGGGTTCCGTCTACTTAAAGTTGGCCAGCGCCCAATGGTGGGCAAGCCCCGGCCGGTAGTGCATCACTTGTATGGCGATGGCCTCGTTACGCTGTCTGTGTTTATCGAGCCGTTTGATCCTGCCGCACCTTTGGGCATCGCCCAGCAAGCGGGGATTACCGTGTTTGCCCGCAAGGCTGGCCCGTATTTAATCACCGTGCTGGGTGAAGTACCCGCCGAAACCGTGCAGGCATTTAGCTATGCCTATACGCCAAAAGGTGAAAAACCGAGCGCGCAGTAAGCGAACGACGCATAATTGCGCATTGGTTTGCCTATTGAAATGAACTCATATGATTGAAAGCGAAGCACAAGTCGTCAGCCGTGAAGGCGACCATGTCTGGGTACGGATTCGTCCTCATGCCCCTTGCGGCAACTGCGATCCGGAAACGGGTTGTAAGTCAGTGGCCATTACCCGCATGTTTGGTAATGCCAAAGAGGCATTTCGCGTCCGCAATACTGTCGATGCCCAGCCGGGTGATTTCGTCCGTATCGGGGTTGCTGACGGTATGTTGCTGCGCACCGCGTTTGCTGCTTATGGTGTACCGCTGATTGCTTTGATGGCTGGCGCCGTGATCGGGCGCAGCATCGCACCGTTCGGCCTGCCCGATTTAGGGGCTGTGATTGGCGCGGCAGTGGGTTTTGTCGCCGGGTTCGTTATTTTGCGTCATCGCCGGCATCTGGCCACGCAAGCTGAACCGGCCACACTGGAACGCCTTCAACCCGGCGCGCAACCCATCAAGTTCTGTGATCGCAATACCCCTCAGCCCGAATAACCCCCACCCGACGCCGGCCTCTGCTTTGAACTTGTAGTCGGCGTGTTTGTCTGTGTTTGACCCGTTCCTGAACAGTGGCCAAATCATGCAAATAAAAACCTTGATGCTTAGTGGTTGCCTTGTCCTCAGCAGCGTTGCTGCCAGTGCAGCGGTAACCGGTCTGCCGGATTTCACCCAGTTGGTGGAAAAAGAAGGCAAGGCGGTGGTCAATGTCTCGACCACCGCAACGGTGCGCGAATCGGATGAACAGTCTGGTCTGGATGAGGACACCCTCAATCTCTTGCGCCGCTTTGGTTTCCCGGTCCCTCCCTCAGCCGGGCAACAACAACCGCGTGAGCGCACTGCCCAGTCGCTCGGTTCGGGCTTCATTATTGATGCCAATGGTTATGTCCTCACCAATGCCCACGTCGTGGCGCAGGCAGACTCCATCAAGGTCACGCTAACAGACAAAAAAGAATACAAGGCCACCGTTGTCGGTTCAGATACCCGTACCGATATTGCCCTGCTGAAGATTGAAGCGACTAATCTGCCCAGGGTGGATCTGGGTAATTCTGATGCGCTCAAGCCGGGGCAGTGGGTTGTCGCCATCGGCTCACCGTTCGGTTTTGAAAATACAGTCACCGCCGGTATTGTCTCGGCAACTGGCCGGCGCTTGCTGGACGAAAACCAGACGCCGTTTATCCAGACGGATGTTGCCATCAACCCGGGTAACTCTGGCGGGCCGTTGTTCAATATGGACGGTCAGGTTGTCGGGATAAACTCCCAGATTTACAGCCGCTCCGGCGGTTTTATGGGCCTGTCGTTCTCCATCCCCATCAATGAAGCCATGAAAGTGGTGGACGAACTGAAAGCGCATGGCAAAGTGACTCGTGGCCGCATTGGCGTGGCAGTGCAGGCGGTCAGCGATGATCTGGCCAAAAGCTTTGGTCTGACCAAATCCCAAGGGGCGCTGGTCTCTGCGGTGGATAAGGATGGGCCTGCGGGCAAGGCGGGCGTCAAGCCGGGTGACATTGTGCTCAAATTCAACGGGCAGCCGGTGGAAGACAGTGGCGATCTGCCGCGCCTTGTGACGGCGGCCAAACCAGGCTCTACCGCGACCATGCAGATCTGGCGTGACAAGGCC